>JAHIHJ010000178.1 GCA_018899795.1 Methanobacteriota archaeon | reverse complement strand
TGGAGGAGAGATGGGTTTTACTATGCTTGCATATAACATGCGAAGGGTAATTAACATTCTTGGGGTGAATAAATTGATTGAAAGTCTGAATACTGGGAAAGTTTTATCCCAAATTTGATGTTTTTTTGGTTTAATTGGGGGATATTTGAGGGGAGTGAAGGAAAAAATGTGTTTGATTTATGGGGAAGCTATGAAATAATTGTTTTTCTGAATATATGAACCGGTTATCGGTTGAGTTTTGGATTTGTGGTTGAGATAAAAGTTGGGTTTTAACACACTCTGATGTAACCGAATTTTGAAATTGTGCCCACAGGCTCGCCTAAAATAAGAAAATAAAAAAAGTCAAGGAGTTGCATTTTATTACAACTCCTGATCACTCATTTCTAATGTCCTCTTGCTGCCATTGGGACAGAGTACATCCACAGCGCTAAAACCCCAAATGCCAGTATCAACAGCAGGTAAGGTACTACCGAAGCTTTTGAATTCGGATTGTTCTTAGATATCCTGTATGCTGTGTACATCGCACCAAGAATTCCCAGCACAGAAAGGATGTACTGGATAACCTGTATGGTCGGCATGTTCAGGATCGATACCTCGCCAAAGAAATGCTTTGCATTATGCGCAAGGTGTATTCCAAGTCCAAGAGGGATCAGGGCATAACCAAAGCGCATGAAGTTAGAATTGAGGGTCTCACCTGAACTCCTGCTTGAAATAAAGCCTGAGATAAGCATCAACAAAACAGGTATGAGCATGGCTCCGGCAAATATCACTGTCCATGCAATGGTAAAGTTTGTGATGCCAGTGGTACTCTCAAACCACTCCATGAACGGTTCCCATACTTCAAGCATGACAACTGTCTGGCTTACCACTATCCCGATAAGCGCGGTTGCAAGGAAAGAATCCTCAAACCTGGGTTTCTTGATGAACCAGAGTTCGCTCGTGGGAGGACGCGGTGTTATCTTTATGGCGTCGTGAGGACAGTTCTTGATGCAGTTTGCGCAGAAGTTGCAGAAGCGGTTAGAATCCATAGTCCGCGGGTATTCGAACATTGAGCAGCCTTCTACTTTTTCGGTTCCTTTGTAACATGTCGGGTCTTTGCAGGTCTTGCATATTTCACTGTTTGCCCTGAGTTCAAGGGCTGAATTCATGGAGTAATTGCTTGAAAGACCGCCAAGGAAACATAGGTAGCGGCACCATGCCCTTTTCTCGAACACTGCTCCCATAAGGACCACACCTGCGAAGACGAAAAGCAGGAGGTAGCCGGTATTTGTGGGCGATTCCACAAGCCCGAATACGATGTCTGACCAGGTTATTATTATGAATGCAGCTATGATTATCCAGACGCCATACTGCTGCAGGAATTTTGGCACTTTCTTATTCATCCCGACTTTTTTCTGCACCTCGTCGCTTACTCTTGACATCGGACATACCGAGCACCAGAACCTTCCGAACAGCAGGAAAAGGATGGGCAGGAGAGGCCAGAGGAAGATCCATACCATCACAGACCCGAAATTGTTAGAGGTTTCTGCGCTTCCCAAAAAGAGCTGTACGATAAGAATGCCGAAAACTATCATTGTAGGCAGCACAAAAATAAGGGGATACCAGCGGCTTTTCAGAAGAGCTTTCAAAGGGGCATAGTCCAGGAAATTTACTTTTTTGATCATAGTTTTTCTCCAACTTTACATTGGGCGTAAAGTCAACCTAATAGAGTAAATTCAAGTATTTAATACCTGCGGAACATAGTTTGGGTAATATCTTTAATATTATGCTGGATTATAGAACCGTCCCAAATAATGACAACAATACCCAATTCGACCGGAGAACTTCTGAAAAAGCACGGCTACCACATCGCAGGTACCCACGGCGCTGTAAAGACATGCCTGTGGCTCAACAAAAGCATGCGAAACGACGGCGGCTGTTATAAATCGAAGTTCTACGGCATGAAATCACACCGATGCATCCAGATGACACCGACCCTTGTATGCAACCACCGATGTCTCCACTGCTGGAGGGCTGTCGAGGTTCCCGTGGATGTTCCTGACCAGTGGGACTTACCTGAAGATATTGTAAAAAGCTGTCTCATAGAACAGCGCCGTCTTGTGTCAGGGTACGGCGGCTCGGAATTCACGGACATGACCAGGTGGAAAGAAGCTTTTGAGCCGAAACATGCTGCTATATCGCTTGCCGGTGAGCCTACGCTATATCCATATCTACCCGAACTCATAGAAGAGTTCCATAAAAAAGGAATGACCACATTTGTTGTAACGAATGGGACGAATCCTGAGATGGTCGGAAAACTCAAGCCAACCCAGCTTTACATGAGCCTGAACGCGCCTGATAGAGAAACATATCTAAAGGCATGCGCTCCGCTTGCCGACACATGGGAGAATATAAAACAATCGCTTGAAATCATGAAAGGCTCCGGAACACGGACTGCAGTAAGGATAACCCTCACAAAAAGTGTAAATATGAACGCCCCTGAAGGTTATGCGCACCTGATCGGGCTTGCTGAACCGGATTATGTGGAACTGAAAGCCTACATGCACCTGGGTTTTTCAAGGAACCGCCTTACCAGGGACAGCATGCCATCTCATGAAGAAGTGCTTGATTTTTCAAAACAGGTCGCGAAGGCGCTTGATTATTCAATTGCGGATGGATCAGAAAAAAGCCGGGTCGTGTTGTTATCAAAGGATGGCAGGAAACATATGATCTTGTAAAGGATTTCTTGCGATCCAACAAAACCCTTATGTGCTTTTATAGGCTTATATTAATACAAACATGACAAACGGCGAGGCTGAGGCAGTTACAGGAGAAAAGATACTTGAAGAACCCATAGAGATACTGGTGAATCTCGCAAGAAATGGGGAGATCGACCCATGGAACATAGACATTGTCGAGATAACTGACAAGTTCCTGCGGCAGGTCGAGGAACTGGAGAAAATGGACCTGCGCGTTTCTGGCAGGACGCTGCTGTACGCTGCCATCCTTCTGCGGATGAAATCCAATGCTCTTGTGGAAGTGGAAGAGCCTCCCGAAGAATTCATGGATGAAGGTGATAATTTCGAGATAAGCGATTATCCGGTACCGACACTTCCCTTGCGCCGCGCATCGCGCCGTCCGGTGACTCTTGAAGAACTTCTGGCAGAACTGAAAAAAGCAGAAGTAATAGAGGAGAGAAGGATTGAGCGCATAAGGAGCAAGAAAGAAGTACACAGGACTACTATAAAGGAAGTGCTTGCGATAGCGCATGAAGAGGATAT
>JAHIHJ010000177.1 GCA_018899795.1 Methanobacteriota archaeon | reverse complement strand
TATCGATAAGATCGCGCCTGATGCCCCTGAATCCAAGCATGGGATTCGGTTCAATTGGCTCACCCTCGCCCCCTTCCATCGCCCTGAACTCATCTGTGGGGGCATCAAGTGTCCTCACCCACACAGGCTTCGGGTAGAAAGCATCTACAACAGTCTGGATGCGCGATACAAGTTCATTCACATATTCATCAGCTTTTCCTTCTTTAATATACTGCTTTGGGTGCTTTGGAAGACCGAGTATCATGTGCTCGATACGGAGCAGCCCCACGCCGTCAGCCTGTGTCTCAACGGCTCTGGCCGTGGCTTCAGGGATCGAGACATTCACCTTCACCTCTGTTGCAGTAATCGGTTTTGATCTTGCGAACGACACAGATGCATGCGGTTGTGCAGCTGGCGCCGCAGCGACCTCTTTCTTCCCTTCAAATACAAGCCCCTTTTCGCCGTCCACTGTTATTTTCATACCATCTGTCAGTAACTTGGTGGCTTTCCTCGTTCCTACAACAGCAGGGCAGCCCAACTCGCGCGACACGATCGCAGCATGGCAGGTCATCCCGCCCTCATCAGTCACGATAGCCGCAGCGCGCTTCATTGCAGGCACCATGTCAGGAGTGGTCATGACAGCGACAAGAATATCCCCGTCCTTCACCTTTCCAAGATCAGTTGCATCTGCCACAAACTTTGCCTCACCGTATGCCATCCCTGGTGAAGCGCCCAGCCCTTCAAGTATCGCTGATGTCGCTACTTTCTCTTTAGTATCTTTTTTCTTTTTTATGGTAGTTATCGGCCTTGACTGGAGCATGAATATCTCATGGTCCTTAATAGCCCATTCCACATCCTGCGGGATGCCATAGAGTTCTTCTACTATTTCTCCGAGTTCAACAAGCTTGCGTATCTCATCATCATCAAGCACCTTCGCGTTTTTCTTATCATCAGGCGGGGGAAGCTCCACTGTTTTACCTGTCTTTGGGTCCCTTATGTGCATGATATTTTTCGTGGCTATCTTGCGCTCAATGATCTTTTTATTCCTATTATCAATAACGTAATAGTCCGGAGAAACCGAACCTGATACAACACTCTCACCCAGTCCCCATGCTCCCTCGATGATAGTAAGGGGTTCACCTGTTGACGGATGGGACGAGAACAAGACTCCAGCTTTCTCCGCGTCAACCATCATCTGGACCACAGCGCACAGGTTCACCTTTTTATGGTCAAATCCCTGCTTTACTCGGTAGTAAATAGCCCTTGCGCCATAGAGCGACGCCCAGCATTTTTTAACAGCCTCGACCACATTTGCTTCTCCTTTGATATTGAGGAACGTATCCTGCTGACCTGCGAAGCTTGCATCTGGCAGGTCCTCGGCTGTGGCGCTTGAGCGCACTGCCACGAAAACCTCCCCGCCTTCTCTCTTGCACAGTTCCCTGTATTTTGACTTGATGCTCTTTTCTATATCCGCAGGGATACTTGCGTCAAATATGATCTTTTTTGCGGTTTTTTCTGCTTTTCGAAGGATATCAGCATCATCAACGTCCACTTCAAGTGAGCCAAAAAGGGTTTCAGCTATGCCATTTTCATCAATGAAACGCCTGAACGCCTGTGCAGTTACCGCAAATCCCGGCGGTACCGGGAGTTCAGCGCGTATCATTTCTCCCAGGCTTGCACCCTTGCCGCCAACTATTGCAATATCTTCCTTTCCAACCTCTTCAAGCCATACGACCGTATCATTTGCCATTTTATTTCACCTTTAATGATTTCCTTATCTTATTGAGTTTTTTATCATAACTTTCAACAGCCAGTTTTAGCACGAAAGGCAGTTTTTCGATTGAAAAACGTGACTCTCTTGCTATGTTTTCAAGTAAATGAACATTTATTTCCTTATTCTGCGTTCTTTCAACCCTGATAGCCTCGATAAGCGCCACAGCGCTGATGAACGACTTCACAAAATCAAACGTGGGAGTCACACTGCCGTTCTCAATGCGCGAAATTGATTCACGACGCAATTCCATTAACTCCCCGAGCTCTTCCTGAGACATTTCATATCTCGTCCTGTATTCCCTTATCACTTCCCCAGGCTTCTGGCTCAGGATGATCTCCCCGGCAATATCCTTCTCAAAAGATGCAAGCCATTCAGGTGTATACAGAAACCCCTTTAGGGTCGTTTTCAAGTCCGCCTCCAAATAAATGTTATATGGTATGTCACATTAATATGAATACTATATACTCAAGTCGATTATTTAAATATTACTATAAGAAGTCAAACCAAATAACATGATTTATCATGTCACATTTGGCAAAAAGTATTACCCGATAATTGCTTTTCAACAAACCCAATGACTACTATCTGCCAAAATCCACCTTTTTCAACCTGATATTTTCTTCCAGTATTCCCCTGTAGATCCGGTTCTTTTTGATCTCATCCCGGTTTTCATTGAGTTCATGTTCGAGTTCCTGAATAAGTTCTTTGAGCTTGCTTATCTCAACATCCTTTTTCTCAAGCTCCACCTCAAGGTTCCTTATTGTAACTTCACGGCGCTGCACTGCGAATTCCAGTTCATCCTTCTCCAGCCTGTGCGACTCGACATAACTCTCCCTGGGCGCTATTCTTTCAGTCTGCTGCGGCTTTGCCTTTGGCGGAGCAATGGTAGAAAGTAGCGATATCTCAACAGGCTTTCCCTGAAGCTTTTCTATGAAAAGCATGGAAATTCGGTGATCTTCGGCTGAGAGAGTCCATGAAGGCCCTTCATAGCGCTGTTTCTGGGTTTCGGCAAGGTCGATCAGCTTATCCGAAACATCCATGCTTATCCAGCCGAGGTTCTCATAATGATCAAGAAGCATGGGAAGATTGTTATGTCCCACTCTCTCAAGCATGAACATGAGCCACTGATTCAGTGTTTTTTCTTTAGTGCCCTTTATTTGCTGCTGCATTTACGTTGTCTGCCAGAACTCCTGGGGCATATCCATGGCAAGTTTCAGGGCGCCGTCAGCGCCTCCGTAAATTGGGTCCTTGAATATCGAAACTTTGCCTCCGCCGAATAGTTCCATATGCTTTTCCAGAACGGCTGGCAAATTCCTTATCTGGCTGCCGCCTCCTGCGAGATATATATTGGAACGCAGGTTATCCTGGAAGTCAGGTTCGTAAGTAGAGATCAGTTTGGATATTCCAGATAAAATGTCAGGGATAATAGATTCGCATGCATGTTTTAACTCTTTTGTGACTGAGAGCTTAAGCGTCGAAGCCCCTACCGGTACTTCCACGATCACTTCTTTTCCGATATCCCCTACAAATGAATACTGTTCTTTCCATTTCCTTGCCATCTCAAGAGTGACCCTTACGTCCGTATAGCTATCCTGGATGAGCCTTACGAACTCCCTATCAATGTAATTACCGGCTTTGTTAGTGCTTATCTGGTCGTCAGTCCCGGGAAAAGTGCCGTGCACTCTGCACAGGTCAGTGGTCCCTGCCCCGATATCCACGACCAGCGTATGCTCAAGTTTGCCGAGCTTGTACGCCACGCAGAAAGGTTCGCTTGCCACCATTACGCCATCAAAGAACCCAGATGCCAGATCCATGACGGTTTTTTTACTTAGCACGCTTGCGCGGGCAGGCACTCCTATAATAGCATATTTCTGAATATCCCTTTCCCCATCTACTGACTGGAGCACATGCTCAATTAATCCTCTTGCCGCTTCAATCTCCTCAGTCTCATTTTTAAGGACACCATCCTCGATGGGCTTGAACAGGTTCAGGGCAACCCTGTGGGTGAGCGCTTCTTCGCCGAACAGGTGCTCTTTTTTCAGGAACTTCGATGCAACTGCATCCCTTGGCGTTCCTACAACGCTCAGAATGCTGTTTTTCTTTCCATCGCTCGTAGATATCGCCGTATGGTTCGTGCCAAGATCAACGCCGATGAACAAAATTTTGGACCCTGCAATTGGGTTTTTAACTGTATTTTTTGATGCCATTCATATCCCTCATTATTATAATAATAGAGGATTAACGCCTTGCTGAAATATATAGTTTACGTGATAGGTGCTTATCAGCCCATAAATATCGCTTTATAATGAAACCTGCGTCAATTAATGGTTCAGTTCCTTATCCCTGAAAGCGCACGGTATACCATATTCACACGCACGCTGTTCATCCCAGTTCTTTGTGATTATGCGCGTGACGCAATCAATCTGGGAATTCTTGCATGATTCCGAAAACTATTTATAACCCAAGAATAATTGAACAAAAGATAGGAAGTGTTCAGGCTTGGATGATATCATAATATATAAATTTATAGAATTTATAATATTCTCGTTATATATGGTATTTATTTTTCTTTCTATACAGATATGGTTCTTATGGAAAGACCTCGATAAAGAGGATGTAAAAATAAATACATTTTTCAATGAATCTTTCTTTAAAAAGAACTGCATCTATGTATTTTCATTCACCGTATTTTTCATGGGGCATCAGATCCTTGAAGGGGCAGGTCTTCCTAATGCGAAGATATATTTCGAACTAATGGAGATGCTGGGATTCATGTGTATCGTATTATTTGCCCATGACTGGTATAAAGCGTTAAGATTATCAGCGGATAAAAAATATCTCCCCCACGAGCTTCCTGAGTTCGCAAGATAATTCTTTTTCATACGAAACAGCCCTTATCACTCGTTACTTATTTATACTTGGCATATAATGATAATCCAGTGGACTGATATCTAAAATGATAATAGTCAGTGAAGAAGAAGACGAAAGCGACTCTAGTCCGTTATTTTTTTTAAGGCAACCAGTGCACGACAGCGTACTTAATATCAACCATGACTACCGCTACCTGCGGATGGGGTATTATGTATCTGCGCATGCTGAAACCTATGGAGTAGACGTCACGCCAGGCTGTGCTGAAATAATGGATGCATACAGGAACCCGTTACTGATCGAGAAGGCAAAAAGGAATGGACTGCCCACAAATAGTTACAGGCTTATAACAAAAACCAGGGATGACCTGGACACGCCTGTAATGCTGTTGGCGGTAAATCCTTTCACAAATAACTCGATGAAGATAGTGAGAACGAGCTCCAAACTGGAAGAAATGATGAAAAAAATGAGTATGAACGCCCGGTATCCGGTGGCGCTGCATCATGTCAATGGCGAAGTACATGAGATCGTGCAGATGTTCGGTGAATCCACGAACGATGAGACCTCAGCCTTCACAGAGAAGTTCTTTAATATCTTCAATATCCCAATATGCAAATTAATAGTGCAGATAGACGATGGAAATGTTATTTTGAACCATTGTGAACCTGCCGCGAAAAAAGAAGTGAAATGGGATATCGTTAGAGAAAAAGTGCATGAACTGAATAAGTCCTGAGAATTCCATGAAGATCGCATGTTTTGTTGAAGCATATAACTTTAATGATAGATCAGAGCGTAATGCCCTTGCCAAATTCAAATCGGCTGCAGAATCAATGGGTCATTCCTTTGTATTTATTTTTAAGGATGATATTTCAAGGATCCCTGAGTACGACGCCTTATTCATAAGAGCAACGACCGACCCGAGCAATTCAGCCTATATCGCTTCAAGACTTGCTGAACAAAACGGGCTCAAGGTAATAGATTCCCCGCACTCTATCAGGACGTGCTCGAACAAAGCGATCCTTAATGACCTGTTCCTGAAAAACAATATACCATCTCCGAAGGCTGTGCTTTTCACAGGAGAAGAGAATACCATTGACGATATATTCGAGGAACTTGGGACGCCCGTTATTATCAAAACACCCTATACCCGTTTCTCCTCGCATGTTGAGAAGGCAAATAACAGGGACGAATTTATCGAGTTATCAAAAAGATTCCTTCGAAAATCGAAAGTAGTGATCGTACAGGAATACATACGATCGGATTTTGACTGGCGTGTTGGAATACTTCAAAATGAAATATTATACCTGTGCAAGTACTGCATCCCTGAAGGCGGATGGAAAGTGAAATCAAAGATAAATGGAAGGAACGTTTGGGGCGATACGATCGCCGTACCCAGGGATTCCATATCACTGGAATTAAAAGATATCTGTATAGGACTTTCAAAATGCGTGGGAGACGGACTGTACGGGCTTGATGTGAAGGAAACAAAAGATGGGTACAGTGTTATAGAGATAAATGACAATCCCAGCATATACGATGGTTTTGAAGATACGATAGACCAGGACATCTACGAAAAGATCATCTGTGCGCTGGCATCATAATTTCTTGATGAAACGGATCGCTTCGTCTCCGTTCTTGTAATATTTTTCCATCCTCCGTTCTAATGAAAATCCTTTTGAGACATACAGATTCTGGGCTGCAATATTATTAACACCGGCTTCAAGCGTGAAATTCCTGTATCCCATATTCACCAATATGTCTTCGCTGTGATCCATAAGTGAACTCCCGATGCCAAGGCGCCTGTATGAAGGATGCACGTTCAGGGAATATATCCTGGCATTTGAGATGTGTTTTCTTAACAGGATAATAATAGACCCAACAATATTGCCTTCAAGTGATGCAACAAGGACAGTAGATCTTGCCTTGAGGAGGAGATATTTGATCTGCCTTTTATGAAACGTTTCTTCTTTAAAACAGATTTTCTCAAGTTCCAGAATGGCGGGCATGTCCTCTTTTTTAGCGGGACGAATGCACAGTTTCAGGGAACTGCCACGCGCGACCTTACGCATTCCTGTACCTGCTTTACGACTTCAGGATAATCACCGAACACAAAACCAAGGTCTACCGTGCCCACCATGTCCACAACGCCAAGAGCTGCGATCCCGTAACCATCTTTATTCCTTATCGGGACGACCACGACCGGTATTCCGGTGTATTTGCCACTTGTAGGGATTTTTCGTATGAG
>JAHIHJ010000176.1 GCA_018899795.1 Methanobacteriota archaeon | reverse complement strand
GAGTAAAATGGCGAGGTGAGGTATGATGAGTCCGGGGTAAGAATGGAAGGGGGCGTGAAATTTAGTGTCAGGGTGAAGTTTTCTTCTGTTACGAGCAATATACTTATGTTGATGTATTATAAATAGTGATAATTATGCAAAAACTAATAGTCAAACATCCCTATATTACGAAAAAGCCTGGGATAAGCAAGGGGAGTCCTATAATAGCTGGAACAAGAGTGAGAGTCCTGGATATTATAATTGAATATGAATATCTTGGTCTTTCTCCAGATGAAATTGTTAGTGCACATCCCCATTTGATCCTTCCTCAGATACATGATGCTTTATCTTTTTATTATGAACATAGGGAAGAGATGGATCAAGACATCAGAGCAAGAAAAGAAACAATAGTAAAAATGCGTAAGAAGTTTACTTGAAGAGGGCATTTTGAAAGAGAGAAAACGTCTCAAAATATACGCTATCAAAGAGGGGGCGACAATATTTACGCATGACGATGATTTTCTCAGCATGGTTACTGAATCTGAAATTGAACACTGTGGGATAATATATGTTCATCAGGAGCATCTATCCATCGGGGAATGCATACGTCGGCTGAAAGCAATTGTTGAAACCATGTCTCCTGAAGAAATGCAAAATCGTATCTTGTTCCTATGAATTATCACATAATAAATATTTATATCCTGGCGCCTGACTGAAACCGAAGCAACCAATCCGCCATAAACGCAGACAGGATTCACAGGATAAGTATCACTTCAAAAAAATATAGAGAAAAACAACGAACTAATGCGAACTCAAAACAAACACCAGCAGCATGTATTCGTAGCTCGTTGTTACGAGTTCGTTGTTGGTTTTATTTTCATACCCTGTAATAAGAATACAGCACCACCAGCGCAATAACCGCCTGGAACATCAGCACCACCAGCACGACCTCATACTCGTATGCGCTGCCTTTTATTTTTCTCAGGAGTAAAATGGCGAGGTGAGGGATGCTGTAAACCTTATCCCTGACAGCAAGTGAAACAACATAATTATCACAGATAATTTTATTAACATAATACCTAATATTGGTATAATATGGTTAAAAATATCTATTTGAGCAAACAAGAACAAATGGTGTTCAATGTTATTTCATCCGCCGATATTGTGTATACCGATGAAATTGATGATATTTTTCCTTTATTACTGCCTAATCAAATAAACAAAATCTGCCATAGCCTATCATCAAAGGGATATCTATACAGGCTGAAAAAAGGGACCTATATGGTCCAAAAACAACCTTCCGACCTCCCCGTAATAAAGAATCCATATAAAATCGCTTCAGCGCTATTCAAGGGATATATCGGTTTCTCGACAGCGCTTCGACTCTATGACCTAATAGATTACGAGCCATTCACCATATTCATAGTGACAGAAAACAAATCCGCTGAGAAAATAATAGGAGAGTATACATTCAAATCTGTAGCGATGGGCAAGAAAGCCAGTGGGATGACATATTATAAAGATGTTTATATCTCTACAATGGCAAAGACCTTCTTTGACTGTTTTTATAAACCGCAGTATGGAGGAGGTTATTCAACAATAACGAAAGCATTGCATGATGCTGACATTGTCTGGGATGAGTTTCTGGATCATTTTGACTTTGCATCCAGTTCTTTATGTCAAAGAACCGGATACATCCTGGAGTTGTTAAGCCAGGAAACTGATAAAATTCCGGAAGAGGTTTTGCAATACTTCAGAAAAAGGATCAAAAATAACACAAAACTATTACAATCCAGCAGCGGCAAAGGGACCTACATAAAAAGATGGATGCTGCTTGATAATCTGGGAAAAGAAAATATACTCTCATGGTGGTACCATGGCTGATCCTGAAATCTTAAGATATTTGTCTATAAAAACCGGTCTTGGTTTAAAGTTCCTGTCAAAAGACGAGAAGATTTCAATTGCTCTGGAACAATTGAGAGAACTGTTCCCCGAGGTAATTTTGAAAGGGGGGACTGCTTTGAACAGAGTATATCTCATAAAATCAGGAGTTGGCAGATTTTCGGAGGATATAGATTTGGATTTTGTCTCAGATAAAGATCTGAATGAGAAAATCTCCGCCATAAATGAAAGGGTTGGAGAAATAAAATATTTTGATGTGGAGGGGCCGCATATCGTCCACATGACCCTTAGATTCGATTGCTTTTATATGAACGAGTTTGGTGATAGAGATCGAATAAGGCTTGAGTTCTATCTTACACGGACTGAGTTCATGAAGTTGGAGGATGTCCTGGTAAAATCTCCATTCGTAGAAACACACCCAGCTATTTTCAAGGTTTATTCTATGGAAGATCTGATGGCACGTAAGTTTATCGCTTTATACAGAAGGATGGAAGGAAAAGACATCTACGATCTGTTCTACTGCCTGGAGATGGATTTTGATAAGAATGTTATGCGGAAAGCATTAAATCTCATGCTTGATTTCTAGGTATTGACCCCTTAATTTACTGATGTTTTATAATAAGGAAAAGTAAGCATCTCCTCCAAAGACCAAATGTGATCAGTTTTGCCTGTTGCCATCATTGGTGTTCTCTGTATATACTTCCTATTTGTAATATCATCATCT
>JAHIHJ010000175.1 GCA_018899795.1 Methanobacteriota archaeon | reverse complement strand
TGCAAAAGGCACGCAGTCAGCCGCAACAAGCAGTTCCGAATCCTTGAAATACGATATTTCTCTTCATATTTTATCATGATAGGATTGGTATTATAATTAATAAACTTAATAGCAGAAAAACTGAAGATCTCCCAGCCATCGGTAAGCGCGCGCATGCACAAGCTCAAGCAGAAAGGGGCGCTTGCTCATGTCGTGGGCATGAACCTGAAAAAAGTTGACCTTTACATGGCAAAAGTGGACGTGATAGCAAATAATACTTCCTCAGTTCTTGATATCTTCAAGGACTGCCCGTACTTCCTTAACGGTCTTATCGTGTCGGGAAAGCACAACCTGTGCCTCTTTTTTGTTGGCGAGGATATTGCCACCCTTGAGGCTATCGTCGACGGGCACCTGCGAAGCAACCCCCTTGTCAGAGGCGCAGAGGTAAGTATCGTGATCGCGCCCATGAAAGACCTGATCCTTCCCATAAAGATGAATTTCGACTTCAGCAATACGCCACCCTGCGGCAATGAATGTAACTGCAAAGAGTGCCCGCACCACATATCCAGCAGGTGCCTGGGCTGTCCTGTGACTGGAAGCTATAACGGGAAGATTTGGAATTTGGAATTTAACACCAAAACAATTTAGACCCACATATAACAAAAAGACTTAAATCAAAGTATGCCTTTTAGGAGGCTCTGTCATTGTATGAGCCGCCATAACTCAGCTGGTAGAGTGCCTGGCTGTTAACCAGGATGTCACAGGTTCGAGCCCTGTTGGCGGCGTTTGTGAAAAATTAAGGGCCCGTAGCTTAGTCAGGTTAGAGCGCCCGGCTCATAACCGGGAGGTCACCGGTTCAATTCCGGTCGGGCCCATTTGATTCATTATGGAATGGTATTTGATCGGCACCGCGGCAGCTCTCCTAACAACGTTCGGATTCGTACCGCAAATAATAAAAATGCACAGGACTAAATCCTCAAGGGACGTGAGCGTTGCCACGCTGTACCAGTTCAGTGCTGGCGTCGTTCTGTGGACGTTTTACGGGATTCATCTTGGGGATATTATTATTATCGCAGCCAACGCTATTACTTTCTTAACGCTCGTGGTGGCGATAGTCCTGTATTATCATTATTACGGGAAATGAGCGGATAAAAAGAACTATGTATTTATCATGCATAATTAACCAGAATGCTTTCACTGACGTTAACCGGATTGAAGCTCAAGAATCCCCTGATGCTTGCCGCTGGCATCATGGGTACGACAGGCGGCTCATTAAAGAGGGCGGCAGAAGGCGGCGCGGGCGCTGTGGTCACAAAATCCATCGGGATCGAACCGATGAGCGGGCACAGCAATCCGAGCATGGTGGATGTGGACTGCGGCTACCTGAACGCGATGGGTCTTCCAAATCCGTCTTATAAAAATTTCCAGGGGGAAATAGATAAGGCAAAGGAAGGAGGCGTGCCTGTGATCGCAAGTATTTTCGGAGGCAGCGCCGATGAATTTTCAGAAATAGCGGGCACACTTTGCGCCGATGCTTTTGAACTCAATGTGAGCTGCCCACATGCCTGCGGATACGGCGCCCAGGTGGGTTCTGACCCTGCTCTTGTGGAAGAGATCACAAAAGCCGTAAAAAGCGCAACTTCTGCCCCGGTCTGGGTAAAACTCACGCCCAATGTCACGGATATAAAGAGCATCGGGCTTGCGGCGCAGCGAGGCGGGGCTGATGCCGTTGTTGCGATCAATACGGTCAGGGCGATGGCTATTGATATCGAAAGCGGCTATCCCATACTTGGCAACAGATTCGGCGGTCTCTCGGGAAGAGCCATTAAGCCGGTTGCAATAAAATGCGTGTACGACCTCTATGAAGCGCTTGAGATCCCGGTGATCGGTGTGGGCGGAGTATCTGACTGGAGGGACGCAGTGGAATTCATGATGGCTGGCGCCAGGGCAGTGCAGATAGGCTCTGCGGTTGGGGACAATATCAACATCTTCAGGGATATTTCATCATGCATGAAGACATTCCTTGAAGAAAAAGGATGGACTCTGGATGAAATATACGGGATGGCGCATGAACTATGAGACCTGTTAATGCGGTAATAACAAAAGTTGTGGAAGAGGCCCCGACTATCAGGACATTTTTCTTTGACACATCGTTCGAGCTTATCCCCGGACAGTTCGTGATGGTCTGGATACGCGGAGTTGATGAGGTTCCCATGGCGCTCTCGTATGATAATGCGATAACTGTTCAGAAGGTCGGACCTGCGACCTCGGCGCTGTTCGAGCTTAATGAGTGTGACTCAGTAGGCATAAGAGGGCCTTTTGGCAAAGGATTCGACATCAATAACGGGCGAATTCTTCTTGTTTCTGGCGGGGTCGGCGCCGCTCCCCTTGCGCCGCTTGCTGAAAAGGCTGGCGCGGAAGGCGCTAAAATTACCACGCTTCTTGGGGCAAAGACAAAAGAGGAACTGCTGTTCACAAAGCGATTTGAGGCAGTCGGGGAAGTGCGTATAGCCACTGACGACGGCACTGAGGGGATGCACGGGTATGTGACACAACTGCTCGATGATGTAAAAAATTATGATCAAATATACTGCTGCGGACCAGAACCGATGATGAAAAAAGTGCTGGATAAGGTCACGCCATCGAAGGCGCAGTTCAGCCTCCACAGGTATATTAAATGCGGTCTGGGGATATGCGGGGCGTGCTGCGTGGACGGGCTGCGGGTGTGTAAGGATGGACCTGTGTTTTCAGGGGATGTTTTGAAGAAGACGGAGTTCGGGGTTTACAGGAGGAATGAGTGCGGTGAGAGGGTCAAGATTTAAAGATTTCGAGTAATTCCATCTCTAAATCCTCTTCCTTCATTCGCGACTTGAGATAATCCATATCCAGTTTATCCCTGTACGCCCCGGCAAGCACCTGCGCCTGCTCACAATCATACTGTGATTTCCAGTGTTTGCAGGCATTCAACCTGTCCACGATCAGATCCTCGATGGAAATAATACGAATGACTTTCCCTTCATGCAATACCTCATTCACGCGCCTGCCTTCTGCTGAAGACCCCACGATCTCAATACCAATGTCTTTTGTGTAGAACCAGTGACGCCCCGTCTTAGAAAATCCCATATCCTCAAGCAGTTTCACAAGAGAATCCCTGTCTCCCAAAAGGTCAATGTCTATGCTCTTGCATGTTCCACGTGTATAAAATTCAACCGCGCTGCCTCCGACCAGGATCGGTTTCTTATTTCCTGAAAGCTTTTCACTGATTTCCGCTAATATCCTGAACTTACTGCTCAATTCTTCCAAGGCAGTACCTCTTTGATCTTCTTCCCTTCGAAAATTACACCTTCTTTTACCCGAAGCTTTGCTATCTCGATGAACATTTTAACTTTTTCCGGAGAACGTGGTTTTGTTCGGATGGCGGTCATTTGTTTCAACAATAAAATTATTGCAGAGATGTAATAAGGGTTTCGCTTCAAGTTGCAGAGTTTATAAATATGCTAAAGTTGTAGTAATATCAATAAAAATCGATAGACATGAATGAGAAAGGATAATAATCCATGATCTCCAGGATACTGCCAGAAAAAATAAAATACGACGGCTCGCAGATAGCCCCGCTCTGGGCTTTCACATTAGGGATAAAAGGCGACTCAATGGTGATCTTCCATGGACCTATGGATGTTACCTTCGATAATATGAAAGACCTTGAAGACGAGAAAGCAGGAAAGACAATACAGGGAGATGACCTTCTCCACATCATTATAGAACGGTTCGATTCGCCAGCCAGCATGCGACTGGCGTATTATATGCAGCGCCTACTCATTATCTGCATCAGGGATGTTCTCATGAGACAGGGCATCCAGACCACAAGGAAAGGCGATGACCTTTTCATCCATGACGGGAAACTCACGGTGAGCATAGCCACGGCAGGCGTATCGAGTGAGAAAATACACTGCGGGATAAATATCACTACAGAAGGGACTCCGGCAGAGGTCAGGACAGCAGCGCTTACAGACCTGGGGATAACGGACTGGAAACCGCTTGCGCGGGAGATAGCCGAGACTTTTATAAATGAAATAGAAGATATTGAAGGGGATATCGTAAAAACGAGAAGTATATGATCGTGCAATTGTTCTGATGATCCTGGCAATAATGTTATTAAATGGCAGTGGTGTAAAGGTTAGATTAATAACTGATTAAATAAATTAAATAACAAAGATGGTTGTAAATGGCGGAAGAAATAAGTAAAATCATAAGTAATGGCATTGAAACATATACGAAGAACCTGAATCTTTGTGTTCCTTTTGTGCTTTATGTATTCATATCATGGATATTCGCTGCAATTATGTTAATTATCGGGTTTTTGCTTTTATTTGGAACAGACATTTCCGATCTAAATGTGGACGAACCCGAAGCCCTGTTTTTGTCCATCGCTTCTATCGCTTCACAGCATATTCCTGAGATCGCTCTCCTGATAATATCAACATTCCTGATCATCATGCTGATATTTGCTTTCTTTGAATCAGGCGCCATCGGGATGGCAAGACAGGCGATAGAGACCGGAAGAACACAGGTTTCCACGATGATTGAAGCCGGCAGGAAGAATTTCGTGAACCTGTTCCTGGCAGATCTCCTTGTTTTACTCGTTGCCCTTGCGGGTATTGTTTTTATAGTACCAGGTATCAAGAATTTTGATCTCGATCAGCCTTCAGCCAGCGCTGGCATATTACTTGGTGGCGGATTTCTTCTATGGATGGTCTATTTATTGATAATCGGCGCCGCACTTGCAGCTTTCAGGTATGCGCTTGTGATAGGATCTCTTGGTCCTGTTGACGGGATCCTTGCAGGTATTGACTTTTTCAAGAAAAATTGGGTTGATGTGATCATCCTCATATTATTAACGATCGCTGTTTCTATTGTCTTTGCAATAATCGACATGGTCATGAATTTCATCCCGATAATCAGTATTGTCTGGTCTTTCATAAGTCTGATAATAACTTTCGGTGTTCTGCAACCCATCATGACGGTCTGGTGGGTCAGGTTATACATGACCCGGACTGGTAAGCAGGTCTATGTCAACGACCTTCTTGCCCATTCCAATGACCTTCAGGATCATTAAAGAGAATCCAGGAACGCCTCAATGCGAGATAGCGCCTCTACAAGCTGCTCGCGCGAAGTTGCATAAGAACAGCGCAGGTATCCTTCGCCGCATTCCCCGAACACGTCGCCCGGTACAACAGCAACTTTATGCTCCTTAAGCAGCCTTTCCGCGAATTCCCCTGATGTTAATCCCGTGCTCTTAATGCTCGGGAATGCGTAAAATGCGCCCATTGGCTCAAAGCAGTCAAGCCCCATTTTATTCAGACCACTTACAACAAGGCGCCGCCTCCTGTCATATTCCCGGGTCATCTTCTGCACTTCGCTGTCCCCGTTCTTGAGCGCCTCTATCCCTCCCATCTGAGCTGTAACAGGCGCGCAGAGCATGGCATACTGATGTATCTTGGTCATGGCTGCGATAAGAGGTTCGCTGCCGACTGCATAACCCAGCCGAAGACCTGTCATGGCATGCGATTTTGAGAAACCGTTCAGGATTATGCTTCTTTCTCTCATCCCTGTGAGTGATGAAAAACAGGTATGTGCGCCATCGTAGGTCAATTTGCCATACACTTCGTCCGAGATCACGACAAGGTCGTTCTCTATCACCACATCGGCTATATCCTCAAGGTCTTTCTTTCTCATGACAGCGCCAGTCGGATTGTTAGGGTAGCTAAGGACAATGGCTTTTGTTTTCTTTGTTATGTTCTTCTCGATCTGCTCCGCGGTCACCCTGAACTCATTTTTCTGATATGTCGGGACAGGTATAGGCGTCCCGCCTGCAAGGGAAACGCTGGGCTTATAGGAAACGTAGCAGGGTTCAGGCACTATTACCTCGTCGCCCGGATCGATCACAGCCCTGAAAGCCAGGTCTGCCGCTTCGCTCACACCTGTTGTTACAAGGACTTCGCTCTTCGGGTCATAATCAACACCTTGTTCCTTCCTGTAGCACTTCGATATTAATTCCCTCAACTCAAGAAGCCCGTAATTGGATGTATATGAGGTGGTTCCCTTCTCAAGCGAGTAAATGCATGCCTCTCGTATGTGCCATGGCGTAACGAAATCCGGCTCTCCGACGCCAAGGGATATCACGCCCTCCATCTCAAGCACAAGGTCAAAGAACTTCCTGATGCCTGAAGGCGGAATCTGCCTGACATGTTCTGCAACGAACTTTTCAGGTCTGGCTTCACGGGGAGACAGCAAGGCGCTCTGAGCGCTCTTTCTCGAATAAGACATCTCCGTCCTCCTTGTATGTCCGAAGCACAAAATGCGTTACAGTCCCCTGCACCTGCTCAAGCGTAGCTATTTTTTCAGCCACGAAGAACGCAACTTCCTTCATCGACCGCCCGCGCACAGTGAGGGACAGGTCGTGTCCTCCTGAGATAAGCCTCACTGACCTCACCTCAGGGAACTTCGCGATCCGTTCTGCGATCGCGTCATATCCTGTCCTTGAGCGCAGGGCGACTTTTATTTCAATTATAGCATAAACGTACTCTTCTCCCGCTTTTTCCCAGTCTATTACGGTCTTGTATTTTCGGATTATCCCCTTTTTCTCCATCTCTTTTATTTTTGAGGCAACTTGTGCTTCCGTGATACCTGTCATGGTCGCGATCTCTTTGGTTGCGATTCTCGGATTACTTTCCAATATCTCGAGTATTTCTTTCATGGTCATGCCTCGGCGTTTCCTATGCTGTAAGGGTTAATAGGTTTTATGGATAAAATACCATAAAGGATCGTTATATAAGAAATGCCGGTAGCAGTGTTGAACTTTTCCTGGATGGCGATAAGGATGGGATCAAAAACTTCCTCCAGAGGCTCAAGAAGGAGCATCCGCCGCTGGCAAATCTCATGGAAGTCATTGTAAAGAATAAGGAGACCTGCGAGAGATTTGAAGATGGGAAGTTCGCCGATCTTAACGGCATAGAAAGAAAGCTGCTGGAATCTTTCCAGAAACCTATTGTTGTTTTGAAGAAGAAAACGGGTGCTGCAGTTTATAAATTTCAGACAGGATAAACAGTATATGCAAGATTGGCTCGTATCCTGTAAATCCTGTCAAATGTTGCCCCAGGATATAAAATGAAAAGAATTATGTATTTAGAAGTATACAAAAACATTGTCGCAGCCTGGTAACAGATAAAAAAACGGGGTTAATTCGAATACCGGGATATGCAAAAAAAAGAAAGGGTGATCATTTGAAAAAATCAATAACGATATGAAGATATGCCTTATTTCTCCACCGTTTCCATTTTCCGGCAGAGTCCCGATGGCGCCGCCTGTACTTGAATATCTGGGAGCTTTGACGCAAAAGGTCATGCCAGAGGCGGAAATTGAGTTAATAGACGCCAATGTAGGCGAACCTGCCCCGGATGACATAAAAGCTGATATCATCGGGATAAGCTCCATGACCGCCACTATAACCTGGTCTTATAAATTCAGCGATGAATTGAGACGGCTCGGAAAAAAAGTCATACTTGGCGGAATACATCCGACAGCGCTTCCGGATGAAGCAAAACAGCATGCGGACGCTATAGTTATCGGAGAGGCTGAATCAGTCTGGGGTGACGTGCTCAGGGATGCCAGTGAAGGAACGCTCAAGAACTTCTACCACGGCGACAGGCTCCATCTGGACAACCTTCCATTTCCCAATCCCCTGAAAGGACCTTATAAATTCAGGGCTGTTTTTACCGCAAGAGGATGCCCATACAAATGCAGTTTTTGTTCGGTCAGGCAGTTCTTCGGAGATACGATAAGATGCCGCCCGGTAGATAAAGTTGTGGAAGAGGTTGAAAAATGCGCAGGCAGGATATACTTCAATGGAGACGACAACATATGGGGCGGAGATATAAAAAGGTCGATTGAACTTTTTACTGAACTTTCCAGAGGCTCGAAAAAGTGGTGGTACGGTTTCGGAGACCTGCGCGCCCCACAATCACCTCTTGGCGATGAACTCTTAAAAGCCGCAAAAAAGAGCGGACTTTTCTCTGTCTGGGCTGGATGGGAAACATCGTCAGGGGAATGGCTCAGGATGAATAATGCTGATGCAAAACAGGGTAAGGACAGGGAAGAAGCTGTAAGGAATATCCAGAAATACGGCATAGATGTGACGCTTTTTGTTGTGCTTGGCAGCAGGTCTGATACTGCGGCTGACTTTGACAGTGTCATCGATCTTGCAAAACGGCTCAAAGTGGTGATACATCCAGTGCTCCTGACCCCGCTTCCTGGCACAGAACTGTATGAGGAATACAAACCCTATCTCTTAAAGGACAGAGGATGGGAATATTACAACGGGACAAACGCGGTCTTTGAACATCCTTCAATGAGCCCTGATGAGATCGAGGAGAGATATTACAGGACTGCGCTTGAACTCTTGAGCACGAAGAGGATACTGATGCACCTGTTCGAGATACCCTTCTCCGGATTCCCAATGACGCATCTGCTTTCCTTAATGAAGCAGATACCCATGAAAAGAGCTATGAAAAAAGCCTATGAGAACTGGAAGAGGTGAGAATTTGAAAAAATCAATAACGATATTTGTGGGATTCATCCACGACTTTGCATCAGGGTGCTGGGCGGCGACAGTCCTGGCAATATACTGGATCAACAACCTTCAATCCAGAAACCCGCAACTTGCAGAGGCACTTTCGCCGCTTGAGATCGAATTCTTTTACCTCGGTCTTGCCTGTGTTGCCATCGTGCTTCTTACCGGGATGGGGAGAACATTCACTTATATTGAAAACGTCTATGGCGAGGACGCTGAGAAACTCAGGAAAAAAATGCTTATAGTCAAGCACATCCTGCTTTTCGGTATATTCGGGACAGGCACATACTGGCAGTATACGATGGTGTTCAATTAGAGATATCTTTTTTCATGCGCACTATTTTTTCCAGAAGGCCGGGACGAACAGCACCAGCACTGTCATAACTTCAAGTCTCCCGACCCACATATTGAATATCAGGAAAAGCTTCCCGATTACATGCAGCGACCCGAAATTCGCCATCGGTCCCACCTGTGAGCTGAGACCGGGACCCACATTGCCAAGCGTGGTCGCTGATGCGCTGATGCTAGTCATGAAATCAAGCCCCAGCATGCTGAGGACAAGTGAAGTACCCAGGAATACCAGGATATAAAGGATAGAGAACGATAATATTGCCTGCATCACATCCTCGGGAATAACGGTTTCTCCCAGCCTTATCGGTCGCACCATCTTGGGATGGATGGATCTGTATATTTCCCGTGCTCCGTACTTCATGAGCAAAATGATGCGCACGACCTTGAGCGCGCCGCCTGTGGAACCCGCAGAGCCTCCCACGAACATCAGCAGCAGCAGGATGATCTTCGTAGATTCAGGCCATAATGCGAAATCCGTGGAGGCAAACCCTGTCGTTGTAATGATGGAAACGACCTGGAATGAAGCGTACCTGACCGCTTCTTCAATCGTTTTACCCACTCCCCAGAGCTGCATGGTGATCACCGCGGTCGATGCAAGAATGATCATTGTATATGCCTGGAATTCCCTGTCGCTGATAAGTGATTTCCAGTTCACGTTCAGCGTACGGTAGAACAGGTTGAAGTTAGAACCTCCTATGAACATGAAAACAATAATAATGAGCTCGATCTTGATGTTGTCGTAAGCTCCTATGGACAGGTTATTTGATGAGAAACCTCCAGTAGCAAGAGTGGAGAAGGAATGCACAGTGGCGTCATACATTGTCATACCTGCATAATAGAGAAGCCCGATCTCAAGCAGCGTGAAGATGATGTAGACCCACCACAGTATCTGTGCCGTGTCTTTAAGTCTGGGTTTTAATTTATCCTTCATCGGACCCGGGGCTTCGGACTTGAACATCTGCCTTCCAGCCACAGCTATCCTGGGAAGTATAGCGAGTACAAGGACTATGATACCCATGCCTCCAAGCCACTGGGTCATTCCCCTCCAGAAAATGATGCTTCTTGAATATATCTCGATATCGGGAAGAATGCTTGAACCTGTAGTGGTAAAGCCGGACATGGATTCAAAAAGCGCATCTACCGGAGAGAGACCTGCCAGAAGAAAAGGTCCGCCTCCGAACATAGCAGCCATGAACCAGCCCAATGCTACTATTACAATGCTCTCCCTGTTGGAAAGCTCCTCGAATTCTGATCTGAATATTTTTTCAAGCAGCAGACCGGTAAAGAATGTCAGTATAGACGAGAACGCAAATATCCGAATGGAGGCGGGCTCCTGATAATACAGTGCCACAAGAAGAGGCGCTAACAGGGAAATGCCAAGGAACTTTATCACGGTTCCCAGTACGTTCAAAATAACCCTGTAATTCATGTACGTTCAGATTCGGGTGTGATTTATTAAACCTTGCGGGAGTTTGTGTTGAGGATGATTTCCTTATACGACATATCTGAGTTAATGTTTCAAAGAATTTTATCGAATTTGCTGCATGCTCATTTCAAACCAGTATGAATTTTACCCCGGCAATGACAAGCACCACCGCAAGCAGGCTGTAGAGCGTGGTATTCGTAAGTCTTCTGCTGCCAAGAAATGAACCGATAATACCCCCCAGCATTGCTGCAAATGCCCAGAAGTATATCTCAGACGGCAGGGATCTCTCGCTTGTCAGATGCCCCGCAAGACCTGCAATGGAGTTCATTAGAATAAAAGCAGCAGAAACCGCAGCAGTCTGCTTTGTGCCTGCCCATCCCATTAATAATATCAGGGGGGTCAGGAAGATGCCGCCCCCCACACCCACGGTCCCAGAGAGCAATCCGATCCCTGCGCCCGAAATAATCGCAAGATGGACTGGTACCGGTCTGGACACATTTACAATGGCGGTCTGCCTCTGCCGATAAAAGTGGTAAGCTGTGAACAGCAGGACAAGACCTACAATTTGTTTGTAAATATTCCCTGGAAGGGACATAGCCCCTCCAATAAATGCAAAAGGGACCGAACTTACAGCAAAAGGCCAGAACTTATCCAAGGAAAAAAAGCCTGCCCTGTAGAATTGAAATGTCGCGATCGTCGCCACAAGGATATTCAGTGTCAGAGCCGTGGGTTTCATTACTTCAGGGGCAAGACCGAACAGAGCCATTGCCGCAAGATATCCTGAAGCTCCGGCATGACCTACCGACGAATACAGCAAGCCTGCTGCAAAAATAAGGATGGAAAGATATATTATGTCGTCCATGGCGTTCTTTATTAAGGCGTGATCAGCTCTTTTTCCATATTATCCAGCAGGAGGTTCAATAGTTTCTGTGTCTCTACGACATTATTGTTCTGCGCGATTATCTCATCGGGTTTCTGTATATATCTTCCTTCCACTATATCATTGCCACAATTCGTGAACATGAGGTCGATGCTCTTTGTTGAGTATTCGAGATGGAACTGAAGTCCTATCGTTCTGCCGTACTCAAAAGCCTGGTTCGCGCAAGCCTCGCTCTGTACGATCCTCACGGCGCCGGGAGGTATCTCGAATGTATCGCCATGCCAGTGAATAGCGGTGAATGCAGGCGGGAAAGAACTGAAAATATAGGAATTTCTTGCTTCTTCTGTCAATGTTAGCGGGAACCAGCCGACCTCTGCGTATCTGTTCCTGCTGACCTTCCCTCCAAGTACATCGGCTATCAGCTGGGCGCCAAGGCATATCCCAAGTACTATTTTTTTTCCTGCGATAGCCTGTGCGATAAAGTTCTTCTCATCTCTTAACCAGGGGTATTTTTCTTCCTCATATACATTCATCGATCCTCCCATTATGACCAGCCAGTCAATATCGGTAATATCCGGAAGTTCTTCGCCGTTGAAGAGCAGGGTTCTTGAAATGATGTGACCTCTGTTCTTTGCCCATATTTCGATGTTAGCCAGGCCTTCAAAGGGTTCGTGTTCAAGCGAGTGGATCCTCATAATTATCTGATCTTTTTCCTGTGAGTTCTTCTATTTCAACTTTTATAACTGTTACATTCCTGATCGAATTTTCTGGAAAAACAAACGACTCATCACTGTAATGTCTCAGGATTATATTTAATGCATTTATTTTTTGCTGTGATCCATCGATAAAATATGCTTTTCCATATCCTATTACGCTTTTATATCGCACATCCCAGTCGCAGGGATTTCCATTTGTTATCAGTCCCTCATAAATATCAAATTCAAAACATACTTTATTGTTTTTCTTTATCAGATCGATCTTCTTTCCGGCATTTGCTGAATGGAAATAAAGATTCTTATTACTATATCCAAAACATACAGGGATAATGTAAGGTAAACCGTTCCCTGAAAGAGCGATCCTGCATATGGTAGAGCTATTTATGATCTCCTCGATCTCTTTATTATCCTTGATCTCTCTGTCTTTTCGTCTCATTGTTGTAGGTCTTTTTCAGTATCTGCTTTCTGCATTGAACCTGTATGTATGAAGTATATCATCTGCCCTGATAATACCCACTTTCTCTCCATGTTCCACCACAGTTACGTGCGAGGCTTTGCAGCGCTCGAACACCACGATGGCGTCGGCGAGCCATTTCTCCGAGTCAATTGTCAGCTCTGGTGAGTGCATGATATCATCCACTGGAATATCAGGATTTGCTTTATCTGCAACTGTCTCCATGATATCCTCCACAGAAATTATACCGGCTAACCTCTGCTTTCTGCTGACCAGAACACTTGCGACTTTATTCGTCTTCATGAGATGTGCAGCCTCGCTGAGTTTTGTCCCGGTGGGAACTACCACCGGGTTTTTCAGGAGGATGTGGCTTATTTTGGACATAGTTATTTTTGCCTCGTTTAGTTTTATCACCGCAAAGAACGCAATGGGCGCAAAGCGGAGCAACAATAATCTTTGCGTTCTTTGCGAACTTTGCGGTGGGGGTTTTCTATATTACCTGCTTCTCACCCGACCCTGACCTTCGGCTCGCATACTATATTCTTCTTCGGGCACCCCCGCGCGCAAGCGCTGCAGCCGATGCAGTTCTCAAGATGCGCTACTGTCATGACCTTGGCGCCGCAGAGGTCATCGGCATTTGGGTGGTCGATATATTCGAACACCCCGCGCCCACAGGCTTTAAAACATTTTCCGCAGCATCCGCAGTCATTGATATTGCTTCTCACAACAAAGGCGGGAGTCCAGCTCTCGCCCGATGCTGTTATTCCTGTTATGTATTCCATAAATCCTCACTGGTGCAGCTTGTTGGGGTCATACTTGTGCCCCAGGATAGCGTTCGTCATCTGGTCAAGCAGGTAGATCGAGCCGTTATATCCCAGGATAGGATAGCGATACACGCCCACCCGGTCATAGACCGGGAATCCGAAGCGCACAAGCGGAACGCCCTCATCATCTGCCACATCCGTGCCCTTGGAGTTGCCAAGTATCAGTTCAGCGCCGTGAGTTTTCACGACTTCGTGGAATTCATACAGGTCTGTACCTTCAAGGATCTGTGTATCTGTCTTATATTCAGTATTTACCGCCTTTATGTCGGGCGCAAAGTCCTTATGCTTCGTGGCAGTCATCGCAACGGTTGGGTTCATCCCGGCTTCAGCGCAGAACCTGACGATAGCTGACACGAGATCAGGGTCTCCGAAAATTGCGACTTTTTTCCCATACATATAGTGGTGAACGTCCACCAGGCTATCTATCAGGCGCCCGCGCTCCTTGATTATCTCTTCAGGGATCTTTGCGCCACTTAACTTGCAGATATTCTGCACGAACCTGTCCGTGTTGATGACTCCTATGGGCGCAGGGTCAGGCACATAAGGCACGTTGAACTTGTTCTTAAGAGACGTAGCTGCCGAACCTGCTGTCCTGCATATCGCTATTGTGCCCAGTGAGTTAGCGGAATCTGCGATGTCGGAAAGACTTGTCCCCCCATCAGGCAGGACAGGTTTGTGCCCTCCAGGCAATATGGGGGTATCAAGGGTTTCAGAGATATCTGACAGGAATATGCTTTGCACATTCATTAAGCGCAGCATGTTCTTTATCTCCCTGATGTCGCCGGGATTGATTATTCCCGTGATAATGTTTATTTTGTTGTTTGGCTCACCCTTTACTGCCAGTGTTTCCACAAGCGTCTTCAGGGCATTATCATAGCCAGTGAGATGCGTGCCAACATAGCTTGGCGTGGACGCCGGGAATATCTTCACCGCATCACCAGGAGTAAGTGCGTTCTTTGATATCAGTTTCACATCATCGCCTATGGTCTCGCTCATGCACGTGGTACAAATACCAATCGCAGCAGGGTTCAACCTGGACTTGACGTTCTTTATTGCTTCTGTCAGGTTCTTGGCTCCTCCAAATACGGCAGCATCCTCGGCAAGCGATGAAACTGCAACTTCTGCTGATTCCCTGAAATGGCGCGCGATATTATAGCGGGGATATGTGCTGCATCCCTGGGAACCATGCACCAGCGGAACGC
>JAHIHJ010000174.1 GCA_018899795.1 Methanobacteriota archaeon | reverse complement strand
GGAGGCGCAATAATGGGAGTTGAACGCAAATTCGTAAAAAGCGGTCTTGACAGAGCCCAAATTGCTGAATATTTCGGCAAGCAATTGGAACGCGCCGGATACGGCGGAATGAACATCAACCGGACCCCTATGGGGACCCAGGTCACGATATATGCCGAAAAACCCGGTATGATCATTGGAAAAGGCGGTAAAACCATACACAAGCTTACCCATGACCTCGAAGCCATTTTCCGTATAGATAATCCGCAGATAGATGTACAGGAAGTCAGGGTCCCTGAACTTAACGCACAAATGATGGCATCGCGGCTTGCGGGTGCCATCGAACGTGGACTTTACTTCAGGAAGGCAGGTCATAATATGCTCAGGAGAATAATGGAATCAGGAGCCCATGGATGCGAGATCGATATCGCAGGGAAACTGACAGGTCCGAGAAAAAGAACTGAGAAATTCGTTGCAGGCAATATGCTCCATGCAGGCAATCCTGCAATGGAACTTGTCGATAAGGGATTTGCCATCGCTATCAAAAAACTTGGTATAATAGGATGCCGTGTGCGGATAGTTCCGCCCTCGGTCACACTTCCAGGCAGGTTCAAGACCGTAAAGGGAGTTGAACCACAGGCACAGGTACAGAAACCGGCTGGTATTGCAGAACTCGTGAAAGCGCCGGTTGAGGTAAAACATGAAGTTAAGGCGGCAGTTGTGCCAGTACCGGTTGAAGTAAGATCAGTTGAAATCGCGCAGCAGAATGCCAATATGCATGAAGGCAATATCGAAGAGCGCATGCACGGCGATGTAAACGAACACAAACATGCCGGTTATGATTACTGGCATCCTGCATCTCGCATGCACAAGACGGAGGAAAACTGATGGCTATACTTCGAACCGAAGATATCAGGAAAATGAATGCTACTGAGCATGATGAAGAGCTTGACAAGCTTAAACAGGAGCTTATACGGGAACGCGCCATTGCTTCGGCAGGAGGCGCCCCTGAAAGTCCCGGAAGAATAAGAGAGATCAGAAGAACGATCGCACGAATAAAAACGATCCGGAAGGAGCCTAAAAAATAATGAAACTTGCGCCACACAATATCATTCACCATGAACTCATAGGTCTTGATATCAAAGTAGTGGACAGTATGAACGGTTCCCTCAATGGAATAGAGGGACGGATAATCGATGAAACGAAAAACATGTTCAAAGTAGAGACAGATGACCGGGAGAAAATGATCCCCAAATCCGGGTCATCTTTTATATTTACTATCTTATCTTCACATCAAACGAATGACGGTAAACGTTACTTGCCGTCTAACATAAAAGTTGATGGAAGATTATTGCTCTCGCAACCCGAAAATAGAATTCAGACTAAATTCAGAAAGAAATTCAGGAAATAAAAGAGGTATTAATAATGACAAGTGATATCGGGCTGGATGTTCAACCGCCAACAAAAGAATGCACTGATCCAAAATGTCCATTTCATGGAGAACTGCCTGTAAGAGGGCAGGTCCTCAGTGGAATTGTGGTCAGTGATAAAAT
Organism: Methanobacteriota archaeon; assembly: GCA_018899795.1. Next base: position 10,256 of record JAHIHJ010000174.1, on the reverse strand, counting down.
GAACAGTACAGTAGTAGTGCAGAGAGCATTTATGAAAAAGATCGCGAAGTACGAGCGATACGAAAAAAGAAAAACCAAGGTACATGCCCACAATCCCCCCTGTATAAATGCAAAAGTGGGCGATAATGTAACTATAGCAGAATGCAGACCGCTCAGTAAGACTAAATCATTCGTTGTAGTAGAGGTGTCAAAATGAAAGGAATGAAAGCCAAGATCCCGCGCGCATTAAATAACGCGACGCGAATGGAAGTCGCAGATAATACTGGAGCGCGCATCGTAGAAGTTATTTCGGTATTGAAGTACCGCGGTGTCAAGAACAGATACCCGCGCGGCGGTATTGGAGATACATTTATCGTAAGCGTTAAAAAAGGAACCCCTGAAATGAGAAAACAGATGTTCAAAGCAGTTGTCATACGGCAGAAAAAAGAATTCAGAAGACCGGACGGACTGCGGGTCTCATTTGAAGATAACGCATGCGTGATCGTTGATGACGAAGGTGTGCCCAAAGGCACTGAGATCAAAGGACCTGTAGCCAGGGAAGCGGCTGAGAGATATTCCAAGATAGCCTCTGCAGCTTCGATAATCGTGTAGGTGGAATTATGATATCATCACAACCAAGAAAACAGAGAAAATCCAGATATCAGGCACCGCTGCATTCAAAGAATAAATTCATGGGTTCCATGCTCAGCGATGATCTCAAAGAAAAACACAAAATAAAAACCCTGCCTGTTCGTACTGGCGACACTGTCAAAGTGCTGCGCGGCGACCACAGGGATACAGAAGGGAAAGTAGCTGCAGTTGACACTCATAAAATGACCATCACGGTTGATGGTGTCACTGTTACCAAATCAGACGGCACCGAGGTGCCAAGACCGATCCATCCCTCGAAGGTAATGATCACGAAATTAGAACTTAAAGACAAAAGACGCATGGGTGATTAAATGGGCAGACATCAGAAAAGAATAGCAGCTCCAATCTCATGGCCGGTTACAAAAAAGACACATGCATGGGTGGTCGGCGCCAATGCAGGCCCTCATTCAACAGAAACCGGTATTCCATTACTTGTAGTTGTACGAGATATGCTGAAAGTAGCAAATAACAGCAAAGAAGCAAAAAAGATAATTAACGAAGGTAGTATCCTGGTTGATGGAAAACCACGGAAGGACTATAAATATATGACCGGTCTCTTCGATATGGTCTCACTTCCAGCGATCAATGAGCATTACCGTCTCCTGCTGGATGTGAACAACAAGTTCAAACTTTATAAAGAAGAAGCAGGAGCCTCCAAGCTGTGCAGGATAAATGATAAGACCATCCTGACAAAAGGAATGGTACAGCTCAATCTGCACGATGGGACAAACATTCTTGCCTCAAATGAATATAAAACATTTGATACTATCATGCTGTCCCTGCCCGACCGCAAGATCACAAAGCATATTTCCTACAAAACCGGGAACCTTGCTCTTGTTGTTGGAGGCGAACATTCAGGAGAAATTGGGAAGATCAAACAGATACGCAAGGTACGGGGATCAGGAACGAATATGGTAGTGTTATCCAACGAGACCGAATTCGAGACCATTGAGAAATATGTGTATATCATAGGCGAAAATACGCCTGAGATCAAGGTGGTCTAAATGAATCCAATGAGAACACTTTCAATTGATAAGATCACCGTTCATATAGGAACTGGAGAAAGCGGTGAGCGTTTGACTATCGCAGAAAAACTGCTCCGGGCGATCGTGAAGCAGAAGCCGGTCAGGGCAATGTCAAAGAAGACCATTCCTGCTTTCTCGATAAAGAAGAACGAACCCATAGGATGCAAAGTAACGCTGCGGGGAAATAAGGCAAAAGATTTCCTGACTACAGCTTTAAAGATCATCGAGAATAAACTCCCTGTATCCCAGTTCGATACTAATGGTAATTTTTCATTCGGGATAGAAGAACATACAGATTTCCCAGGAATGAAATATGACCCGACAATAGGCATCTACGGGATGGATGTCAACGTGGCTCTGAAAAGGGCGGGATACAGGATAAGCAAAAGAAAGATCGAAGTTAATAAGGTACCGCGGATTCATAAATTGACCAAAGAAGATGCTATCTCTTTTGTCAAAGAAAAATATGGTGCGGAGGTAGTTTAGATGGAACGAAGTAAGAAAAAATTCGGAGCAGGCGCAAATGCCTGTAAACGCTGCGGCAGAAAACAGGGTCTTGTTCGAAAATACGATATATACCTGTGCAGGCAGTGCTTCCGTGAAATTGCATACGATATGGGCTTTGAGAAATATACATAGGTGATTTTGATGTTAATGGATCCACTGGCAAATGCATTATCAGTAATAAAAAATGCTGAAGACACAGGCAAACCTGAATGTACTCTCAGCCCCGCTTCAAAACTTATTGGAAGCGTGCTGAAAGTCATGAAGGATAACGGATACATCGGTGAATTCGAATTGATCGACGATGGAAAATCCGGCGTTTTCAAGGTACAGCTTAGAGGAAAAATCAACAAGTGTGGAGTGATCAGACCGCGACACGCTGTCAGGAATATCGAATTCGAAAAATGGGAAAAGCGATATCTGCCGGCAAGAGGTTTTGGTTCGATCATCCTGACCACACCAGATGGCGTAATAACCCATTCCGAAGCCAGAGAGAACGGCATCGGTGGGCAGTTGCTCGCTTTTGTTTATTAGGTGAAGGTTATGGAAAACAAGAGAATAATCGAAATCCCGGAAGGCGTGAACATTACTATTGATAAAATCAAAGTAATGATCTCAGGTCCTCTCGGACAGATCCAGAGAGATCTATGGTATCCGGGAGTAACAATTATGAAAGAGGATTCCAAATTGGTTATCGGGACCGGGAAACCAAGACGGGAACAGCTGGCAATGCTGGGCACGTTCGAATCCCATTTAAAGAATATGATCGCTGGAGTAACTAATGGATATGAATCTACTATGAAAGTGGTATATTCCCATTTCCCTATCCAGTTAAAGACTGAGGGAAACAAGGTAGTGATAAATAATTTCCTTGGTGAAAAGAGATCCAGAAAAGCCAATATCAGGGGCAACTCCAAAGTCATGATAAAAGGCGATCAGGTGATCATCACCGGAATAAATAAGGAAGATGTCGGGCAGACGGCAGCTAATATCCGTATGGCTACGAAGATCAAGAGATTCGACCCCAGGGTGTTCCAGGACGGAGTTTACCTGGTGGAACAGGGGCGGTGAGAACATGGAAGAAGATGCAATAAAACAGCTCATGACCCTTGAAGGGGTCGGAAAAGCCAAGGCAAAATTACTATATGATGCCGGTTATGAGACCATAGGATCAATACAGAAAGCAGATCTAGATGAGATATCAGGTATCAAAGGCATTGGAGAGAAACTTGCTAACAGGATCAAGACCGCTGCAGGCGAGATCGAGCCGGAAGCAGAAGAAAAAACTGCAGAGTTCATAGAAGCTCCTGAGATACTGATAAAACTCGATGATGAAACAAAGAGACTTCTTGATGTAAGAAAGAAACAGAAAAGCAAGAAGCCGCACTTTCTGCAGACAGATTCTCATAAGAAAAAGAAACTTGAAGACAAATGGAAAAAACCTGACGGTATTCATAATAAGACAAGGTACAGCCAGAAAGGAAAATGCCCCAGGGTTGAAAGAGGGTTCGGCAGTCCTGCTCTCGTCAGGGGACTTCATCCTTCCGGATTTGAAGACGTCGTTATTAATAACATGAAAGAACTTGAATCCCTGGACATAGAAAGAATGGCAGGCAGGATCGCACATACCGTAGGAGCAAGAAAGCGCTACCTTATGGAGAAAAAAGCGGTTGAACTTGGTCTTAAGATATTGAACCCGGCACAGAGGGAGGAATAACATGACTGATCTTGCAAACCAGAGACGATTGGCATCAGAAGTAATGGATATTGGAGTTCACAGGGTATGGATGAACCCGGAAGCTTCAAAGGATATATCCGCTGCCCTGACTCGCGAGGATATTCGTAAGTTGATCGAAGAAGGAAAGGTAGGTAAAAGAGCTATCAGAGGAGTCAGCCGTGGACGTGCCCGCAAGGTCGCTGAGACACGCGGATACGGACACAGGAAAGGGCACGGTTCAAGAAGCGGTGCAAAGGGCGCGCGAAGACCGAAGAAGGAACAGTGGATGAAGAAGATCCGCGCATTACGCAGTTTGCTATGCGAGTTGCGGGATAACAAGTCCATTGATGTTTCCATGTACAGGAAACTGTACCTCAAAGCCAAGGGCGGAGAATACAGGAGCAGGGCGCACCTGAAATCTCACATAGAACTGATAAAAGGCAAGGAGGTATAACATGGCGACAGGAGCAAGATACAAGGTCAAGTTGAGACGGGTAAGAACTGGTAAAACTGATTACAGGGCACGTAAGCAGCTTCTCTTTTCGAGGAAGCCAAGGCTTGTAGTACGGAAAAGCGTTAAACATATGAACGTACAACTGGTCGTGCCTTCAGACGACGGCGATAAGACACTTATTTCCGCTAATACCGCCGAATTGAAGCAATTTGGATATACCGCAAGCACAGGGAATCTTCCATCTGCATACCTTGCAGGATTACTGCTCGGGTACCGGGCGAAGAAGATCGGGCAGACTGAAGCTATACTCGACATGGGTTTATACCATGCGACCAAAGGCGGACGGGTATTTGCAGCCCTGAAGGGTGCAGTAGATTCAGGTCTTGAGATACCTCATAATCCAGAGGTCTTTCCTGATGATGAAAGAATTGCCGGGAAACACATAGACAAACTCAAGAAATCAGACATATCAGCGCAATTTGGATCTGCAAAGAAGAAGATCCAGGCGAGTTCAGGTGAATAATATGAGAGATAAAGGATTCCAGGAACGGCAAGTAGAATGGGTCCCACAGACAAGACTGGGTAAACTGGTCAGAGAGGGACAGGTTACGAACATGAATGAAGCTCTTGAATCCGGACTTCCGATAAGGGAATCTCAGATCGTGGATGCACTGATACCGGAGATAAGAGATGAAGTTCTTGACATTAACATGGTACAGAGAATGACCGACTCGGGAAGAAGAGTGAAATTCAGAGCCACTGTCATTGTTGGCAATGGCGATGGTTTCGTCGGGATCGGAGAAGGCAAGGACGTTCAGGTAGGCATCGCAATCAAAAAGGCGATAGATACAGCCAAGATGAACATCATGGGCATCAAGAGAGGATGCGGTTCATGGGAATGCGGATGCGGTCTGGAACATACAGTTCCTTTTACAGTTGAGGGTAAAGCCGGAAGCGTAATAGTAGAACTTATACCTGCTCCACGCGGGCTCGGTCTTGCTTCAGGCGGAACTGCCAAGAAGGTGCTTGAGATAGCGGGTATAAAAGATGTCTGGGCGAGGGCGAACGGCGAGACAAGGACCACTCTCAACTTTGCGAGGGCGACCTATAATGCTCTTATTCGGACCACGACCATGAAGGTGAAATAAATGTACGCAGTAGTCAGACTCAGGGGAGGGGTAAAAACAAGACAGGATATCAAGGATACTCTTGAAATGCTTAACCTTGACAGGATAAACCATTGTGTGCTGATCCCCGATACCCCCCATTATCAGGGCATGATGCGCAAAGCCAAGGATTATGTCGCATACGGTACCATAAATACGGAAACTCTTGCATTGATATTGAAGAACAGGGGCAAACTGGAAGGTAGAGAAGCCCTGACAGAAGAATACCTGAAGAAGAACACAAAATTCACATCTATCGATGAACTGGCAAAAGCGATATGCGAAGGAACAGCATCAGTGACAGACGTTCCGAAACTTAAACCGGTTTTCAGGCTGCATCCGGCAAGAAAAGGCTTGCGCGGCACAAAGCGAAGTTTCATTGAAGGCGGAGACCTGGGAAACCACGGAGCTGAAATAAATTTCCTGATTAACAAGATGAGGTAATTATTATGACCAAACAAAAAACAAAGAAATTCCGCGGAAGGAGAACATTCGGCGGCGGCACGCACAAGAACAGGCGTGGCGGAGGAAGCCGGGGCGGACGCGGGAATGCAGGCACATGCAAGCATCACTTCGTAAGGTCGATGCAGCGGGGCTTGCTCTTTGGAAAACACGGTTTCAAGAGACCCCAGAGTGTCGCGGGCGATAAAGTCATTGTTAATATCGGCGAACTTGATGAAGCGATTGAACAGCTTTCATCAGAAGGGCTTGCTGAGAAAAAGGGAAATAGCTATCATATTAACCTTGCTAACATCGGGATCGAGAAAGTGCTTGGAAGCGGGAAAGTTACAAAATCACTTTTCATTACCGCTGAGGAGTTTTCCTCTGTTGCAAAACAGAAGATCGAGGAAGCAAAGGGAAATGCGATAGTGTTATCTGAAAAGACAACCACTGAGTAAAGAATATGACTTTTGAAAGTCTCGCACCCCTATTGAATCGATTGCCTGCAGTAAAACGCCCCGAAGGTCACGTCCATTTCAAGAAAAAACTGGGATGGACGCTTGGCATCCTTGTGCTGTATTTTGCACTGGCGAACATTCCCCTGTTCGGGCTTGATGAAAACTCCATTGACCTGTTTGAAATGTACCGTGCATTCTTTGCCGGTGCATCAGGTTCACTCATGGTGCTTGGTATAGGACCAATAGTCACTGCATCTATAGTGCTTCAGCTGCTCGTTGGAGCAGGCGTTATCAAGATGGACCTGACCGATCCCCATCAGCAGGCTATTTTCCAGGGACTGCAGAAACTCATGGTATTCGTGATGATAGCTCTGGAAGCGCTGCCACAAATACTAGGAGGTTACATGCTCCCGGATGAAGGACTTGCTGCGATTCTTGGCGTTCCGGCAAGTTATATTACAATATTGCTGTTCATCCAGATATGCATCGGAGGCACCCTTATCCTTTATATGGATGAGATCGTTTCTAAATGGGGTATTGGCTCTGGCGTGGGATTGTTCATTATAGCTGGCGTTTCCCAGCAGATAGTTACAGGCATCTTTAACTGGAAACCCGATACTACCGGGCTCCCGATAGGACTTATCCCCAAATGGATATTCTTTGCAGGGCCGTCGTCGACCATTTCAGTTGATTATCTCATGACGCCAGCAGGGATGCAGTATATGCTTATCCAGGGCGGGATTCTTGCTCTCATAAGTACAGTTGTAATCTATCTGATGGTGGTGTTCGTGGAAAGCACGCGCATTGAGATACCGCTGGCTCACGCTGCTGTGCGCGGCGCGCGCGGGCGCTTCCCGGTGAAGCTTATCTATGCAAGCGTTCTTCCCATGATCCTTGTGAGGGCGCTGCAGGCAAATATTCAGATGATGGGACTTCTTCTTTCAAGTAAAGGCATTACGATAATGGGAGAATTCAAACAGGGGATCCCTGTTAGCGGACCTATGTATTATCTCGCTCCTATCAATAGTCCCCATGATTGGATACCCTCTCTTGTTGCATCACAGTTCACCAGCGTGGAAGCAGTGCCGCCTGCTGTCTGGCAGATAGTGCTGCATATAATGACAGACGCTGTCATGCTCATAGGAGGAGGTATTATTTTCGCTCTCTTCTGGATCGAGACGACCGGGATGGGGGCAAAGAACGTGGCTGAAAAGATACAGAAGTCAGGTATGCAGATACCTGGCTACAGGCGAAGCAGCGGGACACTGGAACGGGTTATGCAGCGGTATATCCCCAAGGTGACGATCATCGGTGGGGCGTTCATTGGATTCCTCACACTTCTCGCAAGCCTTATGGGTACGATCGGTGGGGCGGGTGGGACAGGATTGCTGCTGACCGTGAGCATCATGTACAGGCTGTACGAGGATATTGCAAGCCAGCAGATGATGGAAATGCATCCAATGATGAGAAGCTTCTTCGGAAAGGAATGAGAAGAAGCTTCTATTTTTTTTTATTGAGTTCGCATTAGTTCGTTGTTTTTCTCTATACCAATTTATTTTACACCCAATGGTGAGCGAAAGCTTTTTATCGAACCACAAACATGAAACAACAAAAAAAGCGAATACGTAATTGCATTTAAGCTTATACGGAGGTAATTTATGACAGGTCAGATGGGCGGACAGCCTATATTTATCTTAAAACAGGGAACAGAACGGAGTCGCGGAGAAGAAGCAAAACGCTCGAACATCATGGCTGCGCGGGCAGTTGCGGAAGCTGTAAGGACGACCCTCGGTCCAAGGGGCATGGACAAAATGCTTACAGACCCGGCGGGGCTAGTTACGATAACCAATGATGGCGCAACAATTCTTGATGAAATGTCCATCAAACATCCTGCAGCCAAAATAGTTGCGAACGTTGCAAAGACCCAGGACGACGAGGTCGGGGACGGCACAACAACAGCCGCTGTGCTGACTGGTGAGCTTCTAAAAGGCGCCCAGGAATTGATGGAACTGGGAATTCACCCAACAACCATTGTCTCTGGATATGGTATGGCAGCGCAAAAGTCTAAAGAAATATTATCAGATATCGCAGTGGCTGCCACGGATAAGCATCTTCATAAAATAGCCCAGACAGCGCTCACTGGAAAAGGGGTCGAATTCTCAAGAGAGAAACTTTCAAACCTCGTGGTAAGCGCTGTGAAGTCTGTAGCCCGGAAAGAAAACGGCAAGATGACCGTGAATATCAAGGATATATCTATTGAAAGACGCGGCGAGGGCAGTGTTGAGGACAGCGAACTTATCTCAGGCATTGTCCTTGATAAGACAAAAACCCACCAGAGCATGCCGGTGAGGATAGAGAATGCAAAGATCGCGATTCTTGCAACACCGATAGAGGTCAGAAAGATAGAAACAAAGTCTGAGATCTCCATAGACGCGATAGGACAGACGCGTTCGTTCCTTGAACAGGAAGAAAAGCAGATACGGAATGCTGCTGATAAAGTAATAAAAAGCGGCGCAAATGCTGTGTTCTGCCAGAAAGGAGTGGACGATGTTGCGAGATATTTCCTTGCAAAAGCCGGTATTTTTGTCACTCACAGGGTTAAGAAGAACGACCTTCTGAAGTTATCAAGAGCGACAGGCGGAAAGATCATCACAAGCCTTGATGAGATAACCCCGGATACCCTGGGACATGCAGGGCTTGTTGAGGAGAAAATGGTCGGGAACGGTGAGATGATATTCATTACCGAGTGCAAGAATCCGGATACTTATTCCATATTACTGCGCGGAGGAACTGAGCATGTTGTGATGAGCCTTTCCAGGGCGGTGCATGACGCTCTTCGCGTGGTAGGCGTGACGATCGAGGATGGCAGGCTGGTAGCGGGCGGAGGTTCGCCTGAGATGGAACTGTCATTGAAGCTTCGTGAGTATGCTTCCACCCTGTCAGGAAGGGAACAGCTCGCAGTGACCAGATTCGCAGCCGCGATGGAGATAATCCCCAAGACACTTGCTGAGAATGCAGGGCTTGATGCCATCGATATGATCGTAGCGCTTCGAACCCAGCATGAGAAAGGGAACAAATACGCTGGTCTTGATGTGTATGAGGGCAAACCCGTTGATATGCTGGAGATAGGCGTCATAGAACCCCTTCGTGTGAAGACCCAGGCGATAGCGTCAGCGACAGAAGCCGCGTCATTGATACTTCGCATTGATGATGTAATATCATCTGCAAAAGATGCAAGACCAAAGAAAAAGCCAGATATGTCTGACCTTGATTAGGTTCTATTCTTTTTTGACACAGATTGACACCGATTAACGCGGATTTTTCCTTAATCTGTGTCAATAAATGAAACAAGAAAAAAAGGCACAAGTTTAAATTAAAAATATTATCAGGAACTACCGGATCTCCTTCTGAAATACACGGCAGCTCTAATAACAACGAGAATTCCCAGAACACCGGCATATGGCAGTCCTTTTTTCTCAGCATCCACTGTCAGTGGAAAAAATCTGATTTGAAAAATAAGCCAAGGTCCGGAGTCGAACCGGATTGGAATCGCTCTGCAGGCGATTGCGTGGCCGTTCCGCCACCTTGGCGCGAGAGGCTACATACACATTATAGATTATAAGGTTTTTGTAATTAACAGTTATAAAATTTTTAGGTATTAAGCTAACTTATTAAAAATTATATTCAGTAAATATTATTAATATATATTAGGGCAAATCTTATATAGAACCACAAACATTGGGATTGACCCATACAAGCGTTATTTGTACATAATATTGAAATCAAGATAAAATTTTAACGGAGGTTATTTATGGCAGGACAATTAGGAGGACAGCCAATCTTTATTTTAAGAGAAGGCAG
>JAHIHJ010000173.1 GCA_018899795.1 Methanobacteriota archaeon | reverse complement strand
TCATCTCAATATGCCGCGGACTATCACATCCACCGCTTCCTCAGGACTGAGCCCGTGCGCCATCAGGGTCTCAAGCTGTCTTTTATCTACGCTCCCTATTGCCGCCTCATGCGTGACTTTCGCAAGCGCGTGTGAGACGTTAACTATTGGGATAGCCCTTGCAATGGCATTGTCCTTCACTATCTCAAGGCAGTCCACATGCCCCCGCGCGCCCTTTGCATTCCCTTCCGTGATGCCTGTAACCTCTGCCTGTGCCCTGTCCTCAATAGCAACGCGGGCTTTTATCAGACCTTTTGAGTTTTCACCAGAGAGCACGATCTTTTCCTTGATATTGATAATATCATTCCCATGACCGAATATCCTCGTTGTTAATTCACTTACCGCATTCTCACCCACATCTACAGCATAATCGATCCAGAGTTTTCCGACCCTCCCATTAACTAGAGAAAAATCCGCAGAAAATCTGCCGTTTTTGCCAACAATAACATGCGCCTTCGGAATAACTTCTATTCCCCCGAAAGGTCCGTGATAATGTATCTCAGAGTATCTCATCTGCGCATTCTCGCCAATCCTGATAGACGCATCCATGATGTGCCTCACTTTTTCTGCTTTCGGGAATATGCAGTGAGCAATAAAACTGGCAGATGCCCCTGCTTCGAAAACAACGTCCATTTTTATCTCCTGTATCCCTTTCTTGTGAATCACGCCAAAACAGAGATGTACCGGATTCTTTATGGCAGCCATAACCCTGACCTTTACCGAGATCCCCTTTGGCGTCTCTTTCGCTTTAACCTCCAAACCTTCCACAGCCCTCATGCTCAGTATCCTGTGACCGCCAGCAACAAGGTGCGCTATATCTTTATTTGCAAGTATGCTCCTATCCCCGCCAGATTCTCCGAACGATCTCATCAACTCTTCAAGCTGATGCATACACACTCTCTCTGCGCGGGCAAACATTACATTTCTTTGATTTATAAAAGGCTGCGACTTCCTCAGGAGCGCCTGAGCAGATTATTTTACCGCCGCATATCTGGGAAGCGCTGTCCGCGATCATTTCTATCTCTTCCCTGTGAGTGATCAGAAGAACAGCTGCTCCATTTTTCTTCAAAATATTTATGACATTAATTACATCCTGTATAGAAAGCATATCTATGCCCGAATCGGGCTCATCGAGAATAGCCAATTCGGGTTCAAGTGCGATTATGGAAGCAAGCTCAATTCTTTTGCGTTCTCCGCCGCTCAATGCCCTGTCCATCATCCTGTTAAGGTAAAGCTCTGGAGCAAGACCGACCATTTCAAGATACTTCGATGGGTCAACTTCCCGATCTTTGAGGGTCAGGTAATCCCTGACGGAAATGCCCTCTAATCTCACAGGCTCCTGCCATGCAAGGGTAATGCCGAGCCGTGCCCGCTCATGCAGCTTGAGTTTGTTGATCGGCTTTCCCTTGAAAAGTATCTCGCCCGTTATCGGGACGTAGCCCTCGCAACCCATGACCAGATAGGCAAGAGTGCTTTTTCCCGACCCGTTTGTTCCAAGGATTGCATGCACTTCACGCGGTTTTAAGGAAAGCGAGAAACCTGAGAATATCTCTTTATCTTTCACTCCGTATGTCAGGTCTTTTATCTCAAGTAAGGACATATTTCATTCCCCGGTCTGTTAATTCTGCTTTTCCCTTATGTATGATTTATACCTCTCACAGTATAAAACCATCGCGTTGTTGAGATGATGTCAAAAACATTGGTTTTGTCCGATCAAAAAGCAAATCAGCCACCGAGGCACAGAGTAATTGTTTCTCGGTGTTCTCTGTGCCTCCGTTGTGAATATTTCATGGGGCTGTTCCTATTGTTTTTGTGATTGTCCTGATAATATTAACAGCCTTTTCATTCAGTCTGTAATATTTATGTTTGGAACGGTAATATGATTCCACAATACCGTATTTCTTCAATACGCCCAGGTTGTATGAGACCAGGTTCTGCTTCTCTTTCAGGACATGGTTTATTTCACAGACACAGTGTTCCCTGGTAAGGAGAAGAAGTGTTATTTTCAATCTCATCGGAAGACTGAGGAGCTTTAATACATCGCATGTGCGTTCAATATCATTGTTATTCAGGAGATCGATCTCTTTCTGGAGTTCTTCCTGCCAGTCGCTCCTGATGGCGCAATCGGCAGGGCAGCATCGAACGGGTCGCATGAAATACAAAAGAGGTCTCGAAGGATAAATATTTTTGTTAACATCGAAAAAGTAGAACGATCGTGCCCCGCTTGCGAGGATTATGCAAAAAAGCATTCAACAAGCCCGCCAAAAATAGCTATCATGGCTTGCGAGGGAGCATGCAGTAAAGGTGAGATCGCAAGAAGGTCGGCAAACCTTGTGGCACACAGGATGGCTCGCGACAGCACGGTACGCATCTGTCTTGGCGGGGCGTTCACAAAGGATACAGGGCAGAGGGAACTTGTAAGAAGAGCCAAGTTAGTTATCGCGATCGAAGGCTGTTTCATATCCTGCTCGTCGCGGATGATGAAGGGCGCACTGAAGGGACTTGAACCTGTGATCGTCCAGGCTGATACTCTATACGATGCTGACCTTCCTTTCGGGATAGACGAGGTATCTGAAGAAGAGTTGAGTGAATGCGCCCGGGTCGTGGCAGAAACAGTGGTAAAGGAGCATATCAACGCAGTTCCACCAGGAAAGAAAATATCGAAGAATGAGAATGTCTGCTGCACATCCTCATAAACAAGTTCCGGCTGCGGCAGTCAATGATTTCAAAAACATGGGTAGAAAATAAATGTTTCAGTTTAACGGGACTGTAAAATAGTTTGGTTTTTTTCTATGAAGTATTTGCCGCAGAGACACAGTCAGTTTTGTCCATTCTTTCCGAAAAACGATTTAGAAGATTTAATAAAAAAAGCGCAGGAAGACGGAATTTTATCTAAAGAGCATAAATTCTGAGCAAAATATAAGTCAATTGTCTATTTACTTATTGATAAGCAATAAACTTATATACTTATCAATCGTATGTAAAATTCATGGTGACTGTAGAATTCAAAGTACCAACATGGGTTGAGAAAAGATATTCTTTGTTATGGGATTCATTCAGCGATTCGGAATTTAATATTGAGCAAGCTGCAAAAATATTAGAAGAGAAGAACAAAGATAAAAGGGAAGAAATCCCAGTATACCTTTCAGAAATAAGAAAGGCTGGATGGCTTACCGACGAGCCAGATCCTCATGACGCCAGAAAAAGATTATACAAACTCAAAAGCAAAGAAAAAATCATCGGTGAGATTTTCGCTCTTAACAATAATAAATTAGACCGGGGGGAGGTTGAAGGGTTATCAAGAAAGCCCCTATCGGGGCAATTTTAGGTTTAACATGCTCACATA
>JAHIHJ010000172.1 GCA_018899795.1 Methanobacteriota archaeon | reverse complement strand
CTGAATTGAAACGTTTTCTTCATACGTTCTTTTGTTCCTCTATGTATTTATATCGTTTTTGATATGTATATCGTTTCTATTGCAAGGGGTACGATTCATCCCATCCCTAAAGGGCGTGGGTTTTCTCTACCCCTTGACCCCCGACGCTATAACAGATGCGCCCCCACATGGCTTATCCTGCTCTTTCTGACCCCCACGAACTCTGAAAGCGCCCCGTTATCATTTATTGCAAAGACAGTATCGCCAAGCATCGCCTGGCTTGCAAGTCCCCCTGCCGCCTCCACAGCCTCTATGGCGTCTCTTACCTTCGGGCTCATCATGTCTATTTGCTTTGCGAACTCACAGGACTGCCGGAAAAAGTTATCTATTGTGGGTTTTTTGATCAGTTCTTTCAGCCTGAACCTGCCTGCTTTATTGATGCTTTTCGTATTCATCTCGTCTGATAAAACCGATCTTGTTGATATTTCACCAAAGCTTACCCAGGAAATAATTTCGTTCCTGCACGGTATCCTGTCTATCCTCCCGACCGGGGGGATACCTGCATGTTTCCTGATATCGATGCCTCCGCACGTCATTCCTGCCACATCGCCAAGACCTGTCCTGTTCTTCACATCTGCAACATGCGCGGCATTCGCAAGGTCGTTAAATGTAAGATCAAGTGAGAGCGCTTCATTCACAGCCAGAGCAGCGCTAAGAGCCCCTGCGGCGCTTGCACCCAACCCTGCGCTGACAGGGATACTGAGTTCGGTCTCCACAAGGACAGGTTCATTTGTCAGGAGTTGTATCGCAGATAGCGTAGTGGCTGCTTCGCTGACAGCGCCGTTTATTTTTACAGTGGTTTCCTCTGCCCGGCGAACTGATGTGACAGCGCCGTCCTCGAGGCACACTCCAGCGCCCATGGAACCGGAAAGTAAGGGGTCTTTCTTCATGTCAATTATGAAAATACCTGAGATATGGGCGGGTGCGAATGCTCTGGCAGAGGTTCTTGATTGCATTGGAATAGACTATATGTAACTGTACAGGTAAATTGTTTCCCTTAAGATGCCGGTTATAGTTGAAAACTGACATACGAATATCCAATTTAATTAAAAATGGAACACGGATGACACGGATTACGCAGATTTTCACGGATCCGCGCGTATCCGCGTCGACTGTCACGCCAGTCGATTGCGTGCACTCGTATGCCAGTGCGCTGGCATACGTGGACGTGTACGCCGCGCAATCCGCGTTCTATCGCATGTTTTTCTCTTAACCGATGAACAATGGAATAAGTTTAAGATATCAGGTTCTCAACAATAATTGCCATTCAGGGAATGATCTCGCATCCGTTATTGAACTCAGGATAATCGAACTCATTCCGGCGGATGATCCCGCTCTCGATCATCTCTTTCACGCGCGGCGCCGCATCCTCAAGCTCACACACCAGATGCTTCACACTTTTGCATATTAGAGCATAGCCGTCCTTTCTCAGCATATCCTGTGACCTGTTCACGAAAAGGCACCTGCCTCCGCAGATATGGAATATCTCGCATGACGTGCACGGTTCGCCCACACAGGCTTTATCGCTCAGTGATGCCGGTTCATCTTTAAAGATCGAGCCGACCATTGAGAAATCAAAATCAATAGATACAGGGCATGCTGATATCCTGCCGTCAGGCATTATTGAGAAAAAGTCAATACCGCTGCCGCACCGCAGGCGCGACGGCTTGCCTGAAAGCAACGAGTTCATTATTCCAATGAATGGAACGATGCCCGGGACGCGACCTGTGTGCTCCATTTCTCCTATCCACCATTCTACAAGCGATGAGATGCCGGAATTGTATGACCTGATCCATTCCTCAAGTTCCATATCATCATCCAGCCCGCTCTCCCAGAACATCTCAAAACCGAGCTGCCAGTGCACATGGTCAAAATCCTTTATTCCGGCAAGATGCCTGACATTTTCATAGATATCGCTGCCCTGAGGCACAGTCATCCTGGCGACCAGGTCGCCGCAAAATCCTCTATCCCTTATAAGACTGATGTTCTGTATTATCTTATCATATACTCCACTGCTTCTGTTATTGTCTGTCATTTCTCTTGTGCCGTCGATGGAAACAAGAATAGAATGGAATTTTTTTAAATATTCAGGCCCTATCATGTCCAGGAACATGCCGTTCGTCTGTATAACAAAGCGCCCAGGCACTGCATCCATTATCTTCTTCATGGTTTCGATACGCAAAAGAGGTTCGCCGCCGTAGAACTCGACTACCGGCAAACTATCTCCAGATAAGAAAGAGGTAAGGTCAGTGATGCTGTATTGTATTTCTTTGGGAGGCGTATCGCTTCCTCCCCCGCAGTAGCTGCAGTTCAGGTTGCATTCTTTTGTGAGGATAATATGATAATGCATTGAAAGTTCATCCTGATTGAAATCGTTGAATAGAAGATTAACCTATTTAAACGACGAACATTGTATGATTATTTTTACTGTCATGAAGAGATGGGTCTTGAACATCTGATCGGAAAGAAATAGCTCTTTTTCAGGTTTTGTTAAGCCCCTGCGTCCATAAGGATCTCTTTTATTTTTTCAACTGATTTATTCAGAATAACAAGAAGCATTCCAATCGCGGTATCCGCACTGGTGACAACCACAAGCATTGCCTCGTTGCCAACACGGACAGCAACGATCTTTTTATCAGCCTGTTCAATACTGATCCTGTTCTTGAATTCATCATCACCTTCTGAAGATATCATGGAAGCAAGTTTTTTCAGGAGCGAATTATCCATCTGGGGACCCGATTGAGCGATCACACCGCCATTAGTGTCAATGAGGATAGCAGATTCTATAACACTTTTCGGTATCATCAGCTGGAGAGCGTTTTCGATCTGGCTCTTGTCTTTTGATCCAATTTCTTTATTATTTTTTAAGGGGATAACACCAGGAGTAATATTTATTTCAGGTCGTTTTTCTTCCTGCTTTACCAGTGGGACTTTACTCTCCGGCTGCTTTGGAACGGCTTTCTTTGGTCTCATTTTGTCCGCAGCCAATCCCGCAGCTGAACGTAAATTATTGTCCGGATGGTTAAGGAAAAAGTCATTCACCAGATCAAAGGTTTTATCAACGATCTCAGGTTTCTTTTCTGCTATGATCCCGATTATATTGCAGGCATGAATTCTCTCATCCACGTTGAGACCGTTGAGTACTTTGATAAGTTCTATTGAACGGTCTTTAAAGAAATCCGGGTTATCAGCAGCAATAAGTGAGAGCAGATAATAAGCCGTCTCTTTAACAGTCGCATTGGTATTTCCCAGGGCGGCAAGTAATGCAGGAACTGCTGATCCCATTTTTTCCGGATGTTGCTGATTTATTTTTGTGAGTAATTCAAGGGCAGGTATCCATTCGTATTCATTAAGCTCTTTTTTCCTGTCTTTCAGGAAGTCCATTATTATTTCCAGTGAATCAGATACTTCATCAAGGCGTTCATCAGCTATTCTATTCATAACCAGACAGGCTGATATGCCGGGTTTTGAGTCGCCTTTTGCCATTATTGAAGCAAGCGACCTTATGACCTCAGGTATCATAGATGGCTGTTTGTTCAATATTTGCATAAGAGAAGAGGTATCACTACCGTGTGTTTTGCCTTTCTCGACCTCTTTAAGTATGCTCTCCACTTTTTTTTGTGGACTTTGAAGCAATATCATTTTGTTCCTTCGATGTTAATATAAATATGTCTGTAAGAATATAAAGTTATTGAAGTGCCCTTGAACGAAACTGTATTTTCGGGTTTCCCTTTACGTTATGGGAAAGAGAAAAACGGGCGCGGAGGGAATTGAACCCCCGATCTACAGCTGTCTCCTGAAATGAATAGGAGGCTGCCGCCATATCCGGGCTAGGCCACGCGCCCAAAAGGGTACTTTCCGACTAAATATAAGTGTAGGGTCTTTAATATATCGTTTAAGACGATGATCATGCGATCTTATGAACTCACCATAAGCTTTATATAAATACTTACATAATAAAAGTATGTGCAGCCTTTGTCAGAGGTGAAAGGTCTTTATCCGGCGAACTTGACAGCGGGCAGGGCATGATAATAGATTATGTGGTACGCCCGACTGGCGTAGGATTATGCATATTCAATCCTGCCAGCGTGACCTTCAGCGATCCAGCCGGGAACAGGTTTTCAAAGTTTTCGGATGAGATCAAGCTTGGCATCTCGTCAAAGCCTTCCAGGGAACCGCATCTCGTGGTTGAAAAGGACGTGGATAAATCTACTGCCATGGTAGATGAAGGCGTGGTAATAACGCTGAAATTGAAAAATGACGGGACAGCAGATGCGATAAATGTCACTCTGGAAGACGATATCCCGGACTGTGCTGTAATATCCCAGGGGAAAAGCTACTGGACAGGCGATATGAAACAGGAAGAAGAAAAAGTGCTTACTTACATCGTTAACCTGAATAAGCCGGGTCTATGCTCTTTTGATGCCGCAAAAGCAAGTTACAGCGATTCGAACCGCGACGATTACATTAAATATTCGCAGCCGTTGAACATATATGTCAAGGAAAAAAGCGTGAGTGAGCTCCTTGACCCGATAGTTGCGCCGCTAATAATTATCGGAACTGCAATAGGGTCTCTGCTGACGATCATTACGGTATATAAGAGCCTCCGGGTTGAAATAAAAAAAGAGAAAGAAGAAAAATAAGAACCTGAATTGGGATAGTATCCATATTCAGGTCCTTATTTTTCTACCAGATATTTATATTCCATTTCCTAATCTTCGTCTTTATCGCTATCGTTTTCATCTTCATTAAGGCCGTTCTTGAGTTTCTTTCCCTTGCTGTTGGTTTTTACCTTATTGTTGTCTTTCTTCTTCCCTTTTTCATTTCCATTGCCGGTTACCTTTTTACCGTCTTCCTTCTTCGCATTTTTATTACTGTTCCCGGTCACCTTTTCACTGTCTTTCTTCTTAACATTTTCGTTCTCGTCGACGTCATTCTCCTCGACTTTGTCCTCATCTTCCTCGACATCCTCATCCTTACCTTTTGCATTATTTATGACCCTTATTACATCACTGCCTTCAAACTTTGTAACGCCGTCATTGAACATACCTGTCACTGTTAACCTGACAGCTTTTCCTGTAGAAACATTCACGATGTCCTGCCTGTTGAACTTTACCTGCAACACGTTGCCCTTCTTTTTGACCTCTCCTTTCAAAGCATGAGCACCTTCACATTCCACTGTAGAAATGTTGATATCAGCTACATCATAACCTTCTGCCAGACTGATGGAGGCTGTAAACTTACCTTTACTGGCAAGATTCAGGGTTCTGGGTTCGATCCTTACTTTAGTCTCGTTTTCCATTGAAGGTTTTTGTGACACGGACCATACCCATGTATATAAATCAGTTCCATTTTGATTTGAAGCTATTGCTTTTACGATCCATATACCACTGGCTGCGCTTGTGTTTGCATAAGAGGATTCAGTAACTCCTATCTGACTGAAAACTTCCATTTTAAACAAATACAGTCCATATACATTATAGATATACCATGTAACATTTGCTGTGGTATTCAACTTAATATTGAATGTCCTCTGGTCGCCAACTTTGTTCTTCACAATGGGGTTTTTTGGGGAATAACTAATTATTTTTGGAGCGCCGCCAGTAGGCTGAATTCTAACTGTCGTTGTGGTATTCACAGTTGCAGTCCTGTTCTTGTCACCTGTTGAGTTTGCGGTAACATTGACCCTGAAAGGTAAAGTTCTTGCAGTTGCGTTCGTGACATTCAGAAGCACTGTTGCATTTGCTCCTGCTGCAAGGTTCTGTATCCAGGTATTGCTCAAACCCACTGCTGCGCCGTCAGGATTGGATATGACAAGAGTATAATTATCCATCGTGCTCCCTGAGTTATTGATAGTGAGCTTATATGTTGCATTTACGCCTGGTGGTGTGGTCTTACCTGTGGGATCCACAATAAGGCTGACACCGTAAACCGATGGGATGTTTACCCTGGTCGTTGTGTTTACGCTTGCGATCTTGCTCGGTTCGCCTGTGGAGTTCGCAGTCACATTTACTCTAAAAGGTAAAGGTCCTGCGGTTGCATTCGTGACATTCAGAAGTACTGTTACATTTGCTCCTGCTGCGAGGTTCTGTATCAGTGTATTGGTCAATCCTACTGCTGCACCATCAGGATTGGATACTTCAATAGTAAAATTATCTACCGAATTCCCTGTGTTGTTGATAGTTAGCAAGTATGAAGCGTTTACGCCTGGCAATGTGATCTTTTCCGAGGAGTCCACCTTCATGCTTACATTGTATGATGCCTGAACTATTACCGTGATATCCTTAAAGTCAGTTTCTTTTCCAAGAGTAGCATTTGAACCCCTGGATGCATATACCCTGACCGTGTATGTTCCCGGGGTCGGAGGTGCAGTCAAAGTTGAACTGGTCGTGCCGATTGGAGTGTTCGAAAGATTGGCTGGGATACGGGGCTTTGGGTCAAAGAGTGTATTATCTCTTGTTATGGCAATATTTGTGAAATTCGTTGGCCAATTTATCTCAGTCACTCCAGATGGATCTCCTCCGCTCCAGCTTATGTTTACCACAAATGGTTCATTTGGGCTAACGATTATTGAATTAATATCTGCTGTAATGTTAATTGATTGCGGTGAATAAGCATGACAGCCATTGCACGCTTTGTTCTCATCTTGAGACGCCAGCGCTGCCGATGTAATAAATGTTAGTAATATCACTGTTGCTATTATTGATCTGTATTTTATTTTCAATTTCATTCCTCCTATTATCATAAAAAACTGTTATTATAGCACTATTAATGGAGCCGGATAAAATCACGGCCACAATGCGATTCTATCCGACATAGCACCATTAGTACCACAGTGAACAAATACAGCACTTATTAAATAAACACATCGACAATTTATTTCAGTTTTTGAGCGTACGGACAGTTTTTCAGTTTAACTTATCGTTTATAAAATGTTATTTTGAAAAAATAACCTTTATTAGTTTTTTAATCTTTTTATTAATTTTAAAAGTTATTATTTAATATTATATTATAAAATAACATCATTATTCTTATCCGGACGTTCACAACTCTTTATTTTGATAATATCGAACCGATGAACGTTGAATTGAAAGTTCCTGAACTGTTCTGTCCGGACTTTAAGTTTCCGAACGATCAGTAATGAACAGAATGATTAATATATCTTCCAATCCTTTTTCAGACGATCAAAATGCCTGTTATTACGTTATATTACGACGACATTGAAGAACTCTCAGGTCTTGAGAAGGAAACTGTCATTAAAAGGATCCCGATGATGGGATGCGATATCGAAAGGATAGAGGACGACCATGTTGACATCGAATTCTTCCCGAACAGACCTGACCTTTACAGCCCTGAAGGCGTTGCAAGGGCGATCCGAGGATTCCTGGAGATCGAGACAGGACTGAGGGACTTCCACGTCACATCTTCAGGAATTGAGATTACAAAGGATGCTTGTCTTGAGAACATTCGCCCGTACCTTGCCTGCGCCGTAGTACGCGGGATGAAGTTCAATTCACGAAGCATCGAATCGCTGATGGCTCTTCAGGAGTCACTACACTGGGCTGTGGGAAGGAACAGGAAAAAAGTCTCAATCGGGGTGCATGACCTGGGGAAGATAAAACCGCCGTTCCGTTATATCGCGCAGGACCCGGAGTTCAGGTTCACGCCTCTTGATTTTACTGAGCCCATGACAATGAGGGAGATACTTGAAAAACATCCGAAAGGCGTCAAATTCGCATACATCCTTGAGAAATTCAAGAAATATCCATTGATCCTGGATTCTGAGGATAATGTTCTCTCTTTCCCACCCATAATCAACTGTGAACTTACAAAGGTGACAGAGGAGACCACTGACCTGTTCATTGAAGTGACCGGTCTTGATCCTGCTGTGTCCGTGGCATTGAACATCGTTGTCGCGTCGCTTGCTGAGCGCGGCGGGAAGATAGGATCAGTATCTATCAATGGCAAGGCACATACGCCGCAGCTCAAACCTGAAAAGATGAAGCTGACGACCGGTGAGGTACAGGAACATCTCGGTTTCATGATAACGAATGATGGGATCGTTCACTGTCTTGAAAAGATGAGATATGCGGCAAAGGCATCGGGAAACAATATCGAGGTATTCGTCCCTGCCTACCGCTCTGATATCCTCCATAACTGTGACCTGATAGAAGATATTGCGATAGGATACGGTTTTGATAAGATAAAACCTGAACTTCCGGGGACGTTGACGACAGGAAAGGCTCATCATATCTCAAAGCTCAAGGACTTGCTTCGTGAGATAATGGTGGGGCTTGGATATTTTGAGGTAATGCCCTTCACGCTCACGAACGAGCGTGTGCAGTTCGATAAGATGAGGCGGGAAAAATCGGACGGCATCACGCATATCCTTTATCCGATCAGCGAAGATCATACCATAGTACGTCCTACCATTCTTCCTAACATGCTTGAAATACTCTCGATCAATAAGCACCGTGAACTCCCGCAGCGGATATTCGAAGTCGGAGAAGTTGTGCTGGACTGCATGACCCAGCAGAGGCTCGGCGCTGTCGCCATCCACCCGCAGGCTAATTTTACTGAGATCCAGGCAGTGGTGGATGCAGTGTTGAGAGAGAGGCTGATCGAATATCAGGTCGCACAGTCGGATGATCCCGCGTTCATTGAGGGCAGGCGCGCCGATATAATTATCAGTGGCAGGAAAGCTGGCGTGTTCGGGGAGATACATCCGGGAGTGATATCTGAGTTCGGGCTTGAGCATCCGATAATCGGGTTTGAGATGGGATCGGGCATTTTTTAGAGAACTGGATGGAATATTCTTAAGTACATCATGTTAAAAAATTTGGCAGTGTCCTTATTTAGACCGCATAATTAAAATTAAAAAATTGCTCCCAATTCCATTGATGATCCGCCAAACCTTCCAACATTGCAGGAGTATCGGTTTTAGTCAACTTATCCATAAAGTTCCAATAAAAATGAAACAATTCGAAAGAATT
>JAHIHJ010000171.1 GCA_018899795.1 Methanobacteriota archaeon | reverse complement strand
CACCTGCGGGAACATGACCCTCACACCGCATCTGGGACATATCTCTGCCATTTCATCTATCAGCGCGCGGCAATTTGAACAATATTTTGTATTGCGCTGCACGACAACTTCCGTTTCGGGTTCTTCTTTTTGGGACTCCACCTCTTTATCATATCCTGTTTCGAGTCCGACCTCCCGCATGATCTCCTGCTCTGTCAAATGGTCCTTCAGTTTTTCAGCCTCGTCTTTATATCGGTCAGAGATCTCCTTATATCGAGACTCAGTTATTTCACCGCATGCAAGCCTTTCATCCAGTTTATCAAGGAGCGTATTGATCTTGCTGATCTTATCCTTGTGCGATCTGATATCTTCCAGTTCATTCTGTTTATCCGGTGTCATGATATATCCTGATCTCATCCCTGTATATTTTTCATCCGGCTTAGAGCCCGACCTCTTTCAAAAGCTCTTTTTCCGTTATCATATTCTTAAGTTTCTCAGCCTCATCTTTATATTGCTCAGATAATTCCTTGTATCTGCCTTCGGTTATATCACCCTGCGCAAGCCTCTCATCCAGTTTTTCAAGAAGTTCCTTTATCCTGCTGAGCCTTTCTTTTTGCCTTTTCAGATCATCAATAGCAGCTTCAGGTCTAACAGGTGTAACAGGACGTGGAGCTGTCATAGGAGCCGGAGCATGTCTGTAGGCTGGTGCCGGAGCAGGTCTATAGGCTGATGCCGGGGATTGCTTGCAGTGCGGACATTGAACCAATGTTTCTAATTTTTGTTTTCCACAATAATTGCATGATACGATATTTCCGCCTGGTCTGACAATAAAATACAATATCAAACCTAAAATACCCAGGAACACCACTATAATTCCCCACAGGGCTCCGCTAGTTCCCCGTTTATTGGCATCTTTGACAACCCAGACGAGAATATATAACAAGACAATAAATAATACCAGAACGAATATCAAAATGAAAATACCCAAAGCAACATCCGAGTCGTTTGATCCTGATGAATATTCCGGAATGCCCCTTGTTTCCAGTACTGTGATCTTATATGAATAGGTGCTTGTAAGCGGTTTGCAGGATTTCCTCGATTCATATCTGCACCCCCATGTCCAGATAAGTTCATAATTACCGGGTCTTTGATTCTCCGGAACTGTAATAGAATAATATTCATTGCTGGTTTCTCCAGCATCAATTACGCCAAAGTCTATGCGCGCTGGTGTGACCCACGATGCCGCATTACCTGAAGCGTAAGCCCAGGCTGATAAGCCGTATTCGCCGGTCCTGGCTGAAAAAGTCAAATATTTACTTACTTCCTCTCCCTGCTTG
Source organism: Methanobacteriota archaeon (assembly GCA_018899795.1). Next base: position 1,654 of record JAHIHJ010000171.1, on the reverse strand, counting down.
ACTGTAAGATATTCAGATTCAGCCCCAGAAGATGTTGGTACTGGCTCTGCCTTTACAGTGATCTGAATAACTACATTACCGGCGGATGAGCACGCCGAACCATCCGTATATTTGCAGCTGAATTTCCATATAACTTCGTAATATCCAGGTTTCTGGCTCCTTGGAACACTTATCGTATATTCCCTTTCAATAATTTCTCCAGGATCGATCGCACCGAAATCTATGCGTCTTGGTATGGCCCATAATGCAGCGCTGCCCGAAGCGTCAGCCGTGGCAAATAAGCGGCTATAAGCTCCAGAAAAACTCAGTGTAAGGGTCATCTCGTCTCCGGGCGCCAGAGTAATAGGAACGTAATCATTCGCGGGAGCTGAAGCTGTATTAACGAGGAGGATCAGCAAAAGTATCAGAATAGCGTATCGTAATTTTTTCATACTGACCTACTCATAATATTTCCCCTTTTCCTGGATAAATGAACGGATCTTTTTCAATTTCGCTGCATCGCTTTCAAGATTCCCGGCTTTACTTTTAGATCCTGAGATCTTTCTCATATACTTATTTTTAAGATCATTATAGGTCTGGTCTGATATCTCTTTATTTACAAGCCTGTTCCCGAGCTTGGTAAGCACATCCTCGTCTTTCTTTATCTCACCCTGAACCTGCAACGCATCGCTCCGGGCTTTTGCGATCTCAGCGTCAAGCATTGAAATTGCGGCATTTGACCCGGAACTCAGGTAGTTCCTGGTTTCGCTGTCGATCTCCTCAGGCGGCAAAATGTTATGCTGTTTTCTTTTTTCAGCTTCGAACGCCGATAATTTTTCTGCCCCCGGCTCAAATCTTGCTGGTTCCTCTTCAGGCTCTCTGGCAGTCTCTTCCCTGGATTCTTCTTCAAAATATTGAGGGGGCGATCTATTGACATCTGACGATCTGACTTCCGAATCTGCCGGAGTCTTGCCTTTCCCGCCTGCATTTGTAATTGCTTTAGATATTTTACTAAAGACCACATATGCAGTGAAGATCATCGCTATTATAGCAAATAGCCCCAGAATTGTTGACGAACCATCTGATGTTTCTCCGCCCTGCGGGCTGGATGTTGGTGTTATTTCACCGGGAGACCTTACAGTTATGGGTTCCTTCAAAATTTCTTCCTTTTTCGAAGTAATATCATCCCCGAAATAATATACGACCCATCCTTCAACAATAAAATTGCCTTTTTCATTTGGCTTTAAACTCACTACAATAACTTTGCTATCTCCGGGTTCAAGCTTGTATTTAGACGTATATTGCCCGGCTGCGCCCTGACTGAATTCCGTTGAAGTGACGGACATACCTGAAGGGGGTTTGATAATTACCTGGACATTCATTACAGGTTTTGTAATAAGATTCACTACAGACAATTTTAACAGGACATCCTCCCCCACCACCACATTTGTTTTTTCTCTGTGAAGGGATACGCTTGCTGATAGTTCTTTTACCGTTTCCACCGGCGTTGGAGCCGGAGATGTAACTTTAGGACTCTGGGCAACTCTGAGGAGTTTGAATGAATTGAGTATCCTGTCAAAGTCCTCTGAATAAAAAGTGTAATCATTTACCCGCGCACCAAATGTTAGTATGTAATATTTATTTCCTGAAAGAACGAGTGTTTGTGTCTCTTTAT
>JAHIHJ010000170.1 GCA_018899795.1 Methanobacteriota archaeon | reverse complement strand
ACCCTATTTTTGGGGGTTCTGTTTTCAACATATTATAGTGTCGTGGATGGGTGGAATGTAGCGTTGCCATACCCTATTTTTGGGGGTTCTGTTTTCAACGTACAGGGATGCTCCCATCCTGTATCATTGAAGATGAGTTGCCATACCCTATTTTTGGGGGTTCTGTTTTCAACTAAAAGTACCTTCCGTAACCTTAGCCCCGATTAAATCAGGTTGCCATACCCTATTTTTGGGGGTTCTGTTTTCAACAACACACATAGCGGAAGATGTGTCCCTGTTTCGCAAGTTGCCATACCCTATTTTTGGGGGTTCTGTTTTCAACTAAGATCGCTTGATAAGAGCCAATTTAGGATCGCTCTGTTGCCATACCCTATTTTTGGGGGTTCTGTTTTCAACCAATTATGATGATAGGCGATTGATGGCAATAGATATGGTTGCCATACCCTATTTTTGGGGGTTCTGTTTTCAACCAGGCGTGCGGCAACGCGGTCTTTTACAGGTATGTTTGTTGCCATACCCTATTTTTGGGGGTTCTGTTTTCAACGCAACAATAATAGTTAATGATGCAGTAATTATTAGTTGCCATACCCTATTTTTGGGGGTTCTGTTTTCAACAATATGGATAATTCTGATTGTTCCTGAGTCAGCTTAGTTGCCATACCCTATTTTTGGGGGTTCTGTTTTCAACACAAAGCAAAACGTTAATACATTATAGCGATAAGTTGCCATACCCTATTTTTGGGGGTTCTGTTTTCAACAACAGAATACGTCAATAATGCGGTTGAGGTTGCAACGTTGCCATACCCTATTTTTGGGGGTTCTGTTTTCAACTCTACAATTTCAGGTAACGAGGCTGAGTTTGATGAGTTGCCATACCCTATTTTTGGGGGTTCTGTTTTCAACTTATGATAAACCTAACTGTAATCCAGATCTAATATCGTTGCCATACCCTATTTTTGGGGGTTCTGTTTTCAACACATAAGGGTAAGGTGAATCATGGCAAACTGGATATGTTGCCATACCCTATTTTTGGGGGTTCTGTTTTCAACAATGTGGGGAATAAAACAATCTAATGAAACCATAAAGTTGCCATACCCTATTTTTGGGGGTTCTGTTTTCAACAATATGGTTTTGTTCCCTTAAATCCCTTTTCCTCCTCTAAAATGCCTTGTTTTATCCTTGAAAATTTGGCGGTCTCTTCATATTGACCTGATTTATAAAGGTCAGCCGGATTGTTCAAACAACAAGATTCTTCTGCTTTTCTTTGGGTATGTCATAATTTATTGAAATTATGTTCTTGAAGCATCCTTTGCATATCTCCACGATGAGTATTTTCACATCATCCGGCTCAAATTCGCTGCGTATCCTTTCAGCCATCCGGTCAAAGTGCGCTTCACCAACATATCCCAGAAAAACGCTGTACTGCACGCGCGCAAGACCAAAATAAAAAAGGACATCTATCAGTCTGTTTCTGATACTGTTCTCCGAGATATCGTAAGCTACCATCACAAATTTTTCTGCCATGATCACCTGTAAATGAAAGGTGAATATTTACCTGTCTCAAGTATAGCGGATGCAAGAATGTCAGCCTGAGCCTCGATGATTTCAGAAAAAGTCTTTTTCTCGTTCTCGTATGTATATTCCTGCTCAAGTCTTGTAAGTATGATCCCGGCATACTTTTTCTTAAAATTATTCTTGAAAAAGCATCCTTCATTCGTAACATTGAAATCATCAGAAGATACCTGTTTTCTCGCAATAAGCGTTAGAACCACCCTGTCCACTATCGGCTGCCTGAATTCTTCGATGAGGTCATAAACAAGCGCTTCCTGGTTCTTATATGAGGCATGGAACACTCCATAATATGGGCTGAGCCCTGCTTTAACGATCGCACTGCGAATTTTCGAATAAAGGATGCCATAGCCATATCCCAGAAGGGAATTGAATGGATCCATCGGCGGGTTCCTGTTCCTTCCGGTAAAATTGAACTCGGCAGGTATTATTTTCATAAGGGCTGAGTAGTACTCATTTGTAGAGAAACATTCAAAACCCTGAAGTGAGTTGATCTCCAGACAGGATTCTGCCTGTACGGTCATTTTCCGTATTCTTTCGATATGTGTTTCGATATCAACTCCAGTGTTCTTCTGGATGCTGCGCAAAAGCGAGATTTTATTTATCATTGAGGCGATGCACATTGCTTTTGCAATACAGAGCGCCTTTGATGAAGATATCCGGCTCTGTGTCTCATGACGCTCTATCAATTTGCTTTTGCCACATGGGAGGATATAACCTGCCGGGTTCCCGAAATGATCGAGGATCATCAGGTCGATTTCATTCTTGAGAAGAAGGCGGATGGCTCCTGTCGTAATGTCGTGTTCTCCTGAAACGATTACCGCATCGAAGTCCAGAGGACTGACTAAAAGGTTTTTAGCCTCGTCATTGTCGTCTTCTTTTGACTCGATTTTCAGTAAGTCATTGTGCTTTTTCAGCTTTTTTCCAAAACCCGTAACGCAAAAGGTTCTAATACTATATCACTAAATATAATTAATGTGTTATAGTATATATAGTATTCATGTTGCATTGTAATGAAACCGGCATATAATATTAATCCGATATTATCCTGTTGAATCTGTCCAGTTTTATCTTTGATCCACCTTCAATTTCAATTTTGAGTTCTTCTTTATTCCAGTTATTAACATCTTTGCCTCCCCATACCCCATAAACTTTAACTCCATTAACATTTATCATCCCAAAACAGACCGCAGCAACAAATATCAGGTCGCATGCACCTTCCCATGAAATTGGAATTGAAGAAGGAACTTCATGGGGTTCTTTTACCTCGATTATCTTCATTCCTTTCGCTTGTGCAATATCATGAAAATTCTTATCCCCGCTTATAAGAAGAAGATCATTTTCAGTCTTAAGAGACTCATAAGATTTGACGATTTTCAGATCAGGATTATCCTTTGAGTCATCTCCTTTAACTTCCTGGGAATGAACATCCTTCAATTTCTTATATTCAACCGCGCCCAATCTCGCTAATCTGGCATCTCGTATCGATTGATTGGAAAAATTTTTCATAAAACTAAGAGCTTCCGGAGGATACCATTCATAAGGCAATTTTTTATCATATTGCCTGAAAAGTTCATCAAAAATAAGACTTGAATGACAGAATCGGGCTTTTAATCTATTTTCGATCAATATTTTCTGGATATAAATATTTACTCTTCTGCGAAGAGCATTTGTATCAAAACCTATTAGCAGCAGTCTGTCTCCTTTCATCGGGTCTTTTTTAGCCAATTGTATCAATTCAGTTTCGATTTCAGATATGTTCTTGGGCTTTAACACGCCCGAAATATACAGGCAGTCTTTCAATGCATTGGAGTTCGGTAATTCGCTAATGCATACAGGATCAACATCTTTACCCAGTTTTTCCTTGAACTCACTTAGTTTTTTTCCATATTCCTTACTGCTTATAGCACGTGCTTCTTTCTTTTTCAGGTCAATATAGAAGATCATATCAACGGGGGGATATGATAATTCGATATTCTCCGTTCCGCAATAATATAAGGCATTAAGCAAGACCAGAAGACGTTCTCTTGATAAAAGCATCTATCCCACTATCTCCTTCATATTGATGAGCTTGTGTTCACCAGCGGGAATTTCAATAAACGACTTTCCTTCGTATTTTTTCACATCATCAAGATGCATGTAATATACTCTATCTGCCCCACCTTCTGAAAGTCCATGGAACATGCAAAAAGCTGACATTATTTTCCTTCCGGGTGTGATGTCAATAGCTACCGTATTTCCATCTTTTTTCTCATTGAATATCAATGAATGGATGAGTCGGGAATAGCTCTGGAAATCCTCTTCATCGCACTTCATCTCAATAATTAAGGCTGGTTTGCCATATTCCCCCGTCAACCGCAATATCCATTTTTTATTAATTTCAAGGTTTTGCGCCATTTTATCGTTATAGACAAAATAAACTTTTTCAGGCACATAACCTTCCAGCTCACATGCCGCCCAGAGCGTATTTATCACGGCGAACGGACTTGTACCTACCGTTGTTATCCAGACCTTCATCATATCCCCGCAAGGTAGCTTGAAATTCTGAAGATTTCAAGCTTTTCAAATTCTATTTTGACCAGATTCGCCAGGACTTCACCTGTCTTTGTATTCAATTTGGATGATGTTCTCCCTGTCACGATATTATTCCCATTTTTGATTATGTCCGATATAAGACCTATCTCTTCTTTTGTCATATTATCAAAAACCATCCACATCTTCAATTCAGAATCCTTTGGAATCCTGTCATATTCCTCAAGATCATCGCTGTAAGCGTCTGATACCAGAAGCCTGCCCCTGTGATTGTCAGTAAAACCAAATATCTCTTTAATAGTATCTGCTTTCAATTCTTTTGCAATCAGGGTATGTCTGAAGAAACCCTTGATAGTTGATCCTGGAATAACATGTAATCCTCCCCCTCCTGTCACCGTCGCTTCCTCCGCACCCGGCATTATGAAATCTTTAAGTGTAGTGACCTTCAGCCGGGTCACAATATGCCCATCAGGGATCTGACCTTCAATTATTGGGGCATGCGCATTGAAATAGACATCAAAATCCCTGCGTGTGGAGTCCTTACCAGAATCAATGGATTTAAGATACTTTTTTGCATCTTTCATTAACTCTGCTGAATCCTGATGTACTTCTGAAATCTTCAAAGAATCACTTATTAATTTTTTTGTCACCGATTTTAAATTAATGTCAGCAAATCCGTTACCTCTCGATGCTCCGCCGCCCAATTGTATTCTTTTCTTGTTGAATTCATCAAGTGCAAGAAGGACAAGTCCGATTTCTATATCCTTTGCATTATCAATATCGATCTGGATATTAAAACAAACTCCCGAAGCCACTGTTTCTTCCATTCGCAAACTCGTTTTGACTCGATTTTTATAATCCTTTATTGGGTTTAAGTCTCTATCATATAAAGTGGCACAGTGAGGTTGCTCTTTAACCAGAATACCACTCTTATTCAGTAGGTGCGCATCCCTCACCCGTACCTTGGCGCCAGCATCCATCGAACCGAATATGGCGCAGGATATGCAATCACCGCAAGGTTTTTGCCCCGCACCTATGCTGATGCAGCTCTCCTTTTCATTGAAGGTTCTTATGATCCTCTCCACTGTGCTTCTCAGTACCCCTTTCAGGCTGCTTCCTGGGATGTAAGGCTCATATATTTTCGTTTTAGCATTAAATGTCTGGATTACCGGCGCCGCAGATATCGAATATGCCGCAGCGTTCTGACCTCCTCCGATCCGCAATGGTGTCTCAAGTTCAATCGAAGCCGTGATCGTGCACCGATTTGTAAAAATATCAAAGTCTGGCATAAACCTCAGGCGCTTCCTTTGATAGATTTGAGATATACGCTCCAACTTACGATCGACTGCTCTTTTAACTTTTCAAACTCCGCTTTTCCGGATGAATATACAGTGCCATCGTAATTTCCTGAAAGATAATTCCTGGCTGTTATCAATTTGACAGTATCGATCCCTATATTCACCTGCCCGAAGCCTCTTGAAGTGGCATGACCTATCCCGCCAGAGCAGGAATTGAAGAACTCCACCAGGCTCCAAAATGCGCCAAGCTTTGCGTTGATATTCTCCGAGATATCCGGATTCTCGATGACCACATCCCCATAGAACTCCGTGCCCTGGGGAACAGCCTCTAAGTCATATTTAGCGCCACCTTTTGCTTTTCTTGTCTTTCTCTCTATAGCAACACCGTCTCTTATCACTGTTTTCGTGCTGTTCGCTGTGGCATCTTTAATTCTTACTGAACTTGCAAGCTCAGCGCCTCCGAAGAGCATGCAGACCGGACATGGATCAAGGTTTTCTCTCACAATAATTCCTTTTTTCTTACTCTTGCATACATCAGGAACTGTGCATGCATCAATATCCAGTCCTTTCACCAGACGCTCCATTTCAGTTCGAAGTACACCTTTCAGACTGCTTCCGGGTATGATCGGAAAATCTTTTTCATCTTTCAAAACAGGGCGATCCACCTCGCCAGGCGCTGTAGATCCATGCCCACCTATATGTAAATCTGATATCGTTCTTATTTTGTACTGGATCAGCACACGGCTTTCAAGTTTCTCGAACATGATCATCTCCCCCCATACTGTCTGGATTCACTCGCGGACTGCTTCCATTTAATGATCTCAGAAACCAGCTTTTCTGTGCTTTCAGCAGCCCCTATGATATTAAGTTCTGCTCCCAACATTGTTTGAAGCCTTCGTTTTATCTCGATAATATCGCCCTTTGATGCTGTAAAGATCGTACACACTGCATCAACGTTCCAGTTCGTATAACCCAGAAGATATTTGATGTTCTCTCTTGCTCTTTTTGCATCTTTTTCCCTGGACTGGATACCAATCACTTTATTGAGAAGAATATCAAGGAATGGCTGCATTATTATGTCATCCCTTCCACCTTTATCGGCGCGGGGCAGGAAATAAGAAGCCGTCTTAACAAAATGTGTGATACTTGCGGATGCATCTTCCATCTCCCTTAAAGATTCTGGCAGGTTTTTCAATTTGCTCCTTGATTTTATCTCAAATTTTCCATTATTATTAGCTTCCGGTGCCGGGATCTTTAACAACAACTCGTAGGAACTTAACACGATTTCCTTTAATTCCTCTTTTGAAAACTCCATATTATCTCCTCCTGTCTTGATATCTCTCTCTTTGTTCACTTTTTCTCGGTGATTGGTCAGTAACGCCCTTTGAAAGTGCGGTCAAATGGTCGATTATCTTTTGAGTATTTTTCACTTTTTCGCAATCAAGTATGAGTTTTATCTTATTGATATCTAACTTGCACTGCTCCATGATCTTAATATTCCATATCAGATACTGGGAAAATCTCATTCGTTGTGCAGGTGCCAGCTTCTTGAATTCATCTTTTATGCATCTGCCTATATTTTCGTTCAATTCTTTCATCTTTTGCAGTTCTCGACTGATCTCCTGCGGTCTCTGTCCGCGTGAGGGTTGAGGCGTATATTTTTTTATATGAGCTTCAAGGTCGTTCTCAAAATTCCGTGATTTTGCAAGTTCAAAAAATCCCCTTATTTGCTTATTTGAGTAAGCCTCATATTTCCTGTCTTTGAACATCATCGACTGCGCCGCTATCTCCCATGCGTCCTGATTTATTACCTCAAATTCTGTCATGCCACATCTCCCGTTATATAGACATCCCCATAACCACAATTTGTCATCTCACCGACCCCATAAACCTCAAGCGCCGAAAGTGCCTGTGCATCTCCCGATATCCCGACGCAGCTTCCTGATGCGATACATGTTATAAGAGACGAGAGAGAATTCTGGTTCTTAAGAGACCATCCTCTTGCTATGCTCCTGGCTATTCTTGCATTGTCCCGAACAATATCGATCTTCCCTTTTATCCCCATCGAATTCAGGGTCATTTCAGCATATTTCTTGAATGTATCATCAAAACCAATGACAGAGTCTTCCCCATTCCTGAGCACCATCTGGGAATTAGCAACAAGAAGCTTTTTACCAATTGCTGATATCTCATCAGCACGCTTCTGCATTTTCCCCCCCAGGTCTTGTTTTCCGGCAAGATCGAATCTCACGCTGCCGTACCCTCTTGACCTGAAACCTCCTATACCGTAGAAAGTCCCTGCATTCTTGAGAGATTCAATTATCCTGTCTGAAAACTCATCCTTCACAAGAATCCTGAACCCGAACCTTGCCCCCTGGGATATGCTTTCAATATGATATGGTGAAAGATCCGAACCTTCAGGCATGCTTGCATGTCCTGTTCGCGTTATCGGGCATTTTGTCTCTATCTGCATCGAGGGAGGTTTCTCCCGCTTTAATCTCCTTTCCTTTATGGAATCAAACGACATCAATCCGGAATATTTCGCTCCTTCCTGAAGGCAAGGGAGATTGTTTTCTATGTTCTTGCACTCGTTTTCACCTTTTTCGAACAGTGTATCACACTTCTTGCACCACCTGAAAAGAAGAGGAGATGCAACGGTCGTTCCATCATTTACCACAGGATAAGCGTTCTTAAAGAATATTCCCATCTTTGAAAAATCCATTTCTTCATTTATCCCTGTCGCTTCAAAAAGCTGCCTGTCGTTCTTGTATAGATAATAACCAAGCATTCCCCTTATTGTTCTTCCCGGAATGTGTTCAAGCGTTTTGATAAAAGTACCTTTTGACCTTCCGCTTCCGATATGTATCGGAGAAAGCGCCGTTATAAATCCATTAAGCTCTATCATTATCTCAACCCCAGATATTCGTCCTGAGAAACGTCTGATATTTTGAGATTTTCGATTCCGCCAAGTCCTCTCGAACGGTCTTTTCCAATGCCATAATGTGACATGGAATGGATGCTCGCTTTCAGGAGTTTATCTTCTGAATCAGTGAGCGCTTCTCTGATTAACACAAATCCTGAGAATTCTGTTTCTGACGGGACTGAATGCATATTAAAAAGAGCAGATTCCTGTTTTGTCTGAGTCCCCCTCATAATGGAAACATGCATCCTTGAAACTGCTGTGACACTTTTTTTCGTCATAAAATCAGTAATTCGGATCTTTCCTTCCCTGTAATCCCCTCCGCCTTCTGTATTAGGAACTCCGAAAACACGGCAGACATCACACCTGAAGCCTCCGGATTTTACTTCATCGCAAAGAATGATTTTTGGATTGCCAGTTATATAACATGGAATATTCTCTGTACTCCTCAGCAACCGCTCAGCTTCAGTCCTCATGATCCCTTTAATATGTGTGGCAGGGATATACGGTTCATCTTTTGAATTTCTCAAGAAATCAACAAGAGAACCCTTCGATTCCCCAGTCGTATGTAGATCATTTTTTGATGAAAAAGATATTTTCAGGATATTCATATTTCCTCCCCTGTATGCCATAATTGAGGGATGACCATCTTTGCTGATTTGAGCAATCTTTCATCACCCATGACTTTCACCATCCAGTCGCAGTCATCCAGCCATTCAGCAGGAGTAGTCTGTTTTCGTGAACCAGAAGAATATATCGATTTTACAAAATTCAATCGCTCCTGTTCTGTTTTACCGCATGTTATTAGGCTTGCGATCTTTGAACGGTTCAGTTTATCAAAGCTTTTTGATATGAGGTTATTCAGAATCATCAGGTCTTTATCATCATCTGGAAGAACGAAACAAATATTATCCTTCGAAGGCATGGCGCCGCTCACGGCAGTAAATGCCATCGTACCAGCCGGAAGTTTGATAAGATTTAAATTGTCAGTATTAGTCCTTTTTCTGAATTCCTTCTTTGCTATCGATTCCATTTTTCTTGCTGTTT
>JAHIHJ010000169.1 GCA_018899795.1 Methanobacteriota archaeon | reverse complement strand
TTTTCAAGTATCTCTACATCCGTAGGATGTTCAGGTTCGACCATCTTCCTTAACCGCAGTGAAACATTGTCCATCCTGTACGCTGTGCCCTCCACCTCGACTCCGCATATGGCAACAGGTATCACCACGTTCGCAACCTCTGTACTGGAATTCCAGTACGGGTCAATCTGGACAACAGGTATTTTTGCAAGGTGACGCACCGATTTTGCCGGGAAATGCGCGCCTGCATCGCCTGCTATTATCATCGCAGCATCCACTTCTTCCCTCCCGAGCACGTCGTTGGACGCGGTCTCCCCAGGATTATAATACGGCGCTCCGCGCGAGAAATCAACTGCAGTCCCATAACCTGTCTCCCATGTCATGACCTGTCCGATACCGGCGACGTTGTAATGTCCCCTCATTGGTGTGATAACATATTTTGTGAAAGCGTTCAATTCAGTTATTAGAGAGATGGCATTATCAATGTTCTTGTACCTGCCTGTGCTCTGGGTGAGACCCATACCAAAATAGACCGCGCCGAACCTGGCTGCCTTTAATGTGTCCACGAGTTTCACGAGCGCCTCTTTCGGGACTCCGCCAACTGCATCAGGCACTACGGCAGCCTGTCCTGCAAGTATCGCCCTAAGAGCAGAAAGCACTAAATAATCAGTGCCCTGCTCCACCTGCACATACTCATCAGCCATGTTAGCTGTTTCTGTTTTGCGCACATCTACAACTATTACCTTTCTGCTCTTTCTCCCTTTCTCAGTGAAAAAACCCTTTGGAAAAACAGAATAATGTCCCATATGCCTGGGATGTGCATGGACTGGATTGCAGCCCCAGAAAACCACCACGTCAGCGCGGTTCTTTGCCTGACCCAGAGATGCGGTCGGAATGCCTTTCTCATGTATCCCTAGCACTGAAGGTCCGTGGCATACTGAAGCGGTGCTATCTATGATCCCTCCCAGTTCCTCAGTAAGAAGGATGCCTTTTTTATGGACTTCGCACAGCGCCGAAGCCCAGCCGTATAAAAGAGGTCTTTTTGATTTTGCAAGCATCTGCGCCGCCGCCTCTATCGCCTCATCGTATGAGACTTCCTTGAATTCTCCTTTTTTATCAGTGCGCATCATCGGGGCTTTTATCCTGTGGTGCCCCATGATCTTTGCCACGCCGAGTTTGCATGCATTTTTTACTTCGGTTATCTTATTGTTTTCCACTATTACTGTGAGATCATCGCACATACAGCCGCAGAACGGGCACAGGGCATCCGTTATTACTGTCATTACTTGTACCTCGCTATCAGTTCTTTCATCAAAAGTATCTTTTCACTCGTAGCATCTATTTGTGCAGGTATCCCCTTGAACCCGGGCATTCCGCACCCTTTTGTGTCGGGATCGACAACCGCATTCGCCCACGGCCCCATGGGGATGAATGCCAGACCATCCGGATTGCCGTTGTTTTCCTTCAATTTAACAACAACCTCACCGTATGCGGTCTTAACTTTTATATTGCTCCCCGGCTTGCCCAGTTGCCCGGCATCCTTTGGATTCAATTCACATAAGGCGGTTGCTTCCTGATAATCAGAAGAGGTCTTATTTTCGATCGTCGCTCCCTGATTAATTGTTCTTCCAGTTATCAAATTTACTTTCAATGTCATCTCGTCCCTCTTTTTTATTGATAGTCGTGTAAATTTACGTCCATGTTTAAAAAGGATGTGATTTTGTTCGATTGGAGAGACGTATCAAATAAACAAAATCAAATAAACAAAATATCACAAAAATAAATCAGATAAACAGACCGAAAAAGTGAAAATTGAACTTATCATGATTAAAACTTGACATCCGCCAATTGCTGTACTGGCATGGAATATGCTTCAGGTTCTAACGTCAGGTCTATTTCAGGGAGTATATCAACGTAATTTATCAATTCATGGAATATTTCATGTCTTGGACTTACGATAATGACATGAGCCGGCGGGTGGATCTTCCGCAGCCTCCCGATAGCCGCGCTTGCTTCATCTGAAAGGGGAACAATAGATGCAGCTTCACAGCATGTTCTCAATGGACTTTTCATTACATGGATAAGAATGTTATCCGCAAAAGCAGGTTCCAGCCTTCTTGCCTTATCCGCGAAAGTCAGACGCGCATATCTGACAAGGTCGCAAAGAGCTGTCTTAACCTTTGACATGTCGTCAGCCCTAACCACAGCCAACGCATTAACATTTTCATACTGTTTTTTAAATATGTCCATTTTTTACCAACTCCTCTATATCGTAGCATTGATATAAACACGAGTATTACTAAAGTATTATTAAAGTACTACTAAAGGGCAAATTTCATATTTACATGACTCTCTGATCGTTTGGATAACAATCGCACTGTTTATATCATTCCTGGATTGTATAGCCGCCAATGAAAAGGGACTATCTTTCTTATTTCCCAAAAAGCTCATTTTATGTAAACCAGCTTGAAGCAATGGACGCGATCCATGGGGCGCTTACCAGGAAACAGGTCGTACTGTTCGAAGGAGCATGCGGAACAGGAAAAACATTGAGTTCACTTGCTCCGGCTATTCATATCGCAAAGCAGGAAAAGAAAACAGTAGTTATCGCCACCAACGTTCACCAGCAGATGGCGCAATTCATTGAAGAAGCAAGAGAAATACAGAAAAAGAACAATATCAAAGTCATAGTCCTGAAAGGCAAGATGCTGATGTGCCCGAAACCGAACATGGATTACGATACGTGCAGCCTGCTCAGGGATAATACATATAAATTAATGGAACAGGAAAAAGATGTTGCACATCTTAAAAATGAGATGAAGTCAGTTAAAGACAAACAAAAAAGAGTGAAAGAATCGGGACTCATAGAACTTCAGCGAGAATTGAGCCGGGAGTCAGATAAATATGAAAGACAGCTCCAGGACCTGCGAAAAAACTCATGCGACAAACTTTTTACGCTGCTCAGGAACGATAGTGATGATTTCCATTCATGGATATTCCAGGGTGTGAGAACACCTGAAGAAGTTGCAGATTGGGCGTTATCAAATGACTGCTGCGGATATGAACTCCTTAAAAGGTACTTGAAAGAAGCAGACCTTTTGATCTGCAATTACAACCACTTTCTCGACGAGGATATCCGCACCAATGTGCTTGGATGGATGGAAAAGGAACTTAAGGATATTATTTTGATTTTAGACGAGGCGCATAATCTTGAAGCTTCAGCGCGCTCGCACTCCTCCCTTACGCTTTCGGAACTTACGATAAACAGGGCGCTTGATGAGGTTGAAGCAAACAAGGACACTCAGCGATCAGAGGATATAGAGACCTTCCTGCGCATACTTCTTGATACCCTCAGTTCAACGTACAATCTAATTCTTGATAAAAAGTTCGGTGAACGGGAAAGGATAGGTAAAGACTGGCGTGATCTCAGGATCGCCGACCCTGAAGAACGCATGGATATGTTCAGGGCAAAGTTCCTCAAGGCGCTTGAAAGGGGAGGAATAAAAAAGATCGATGAGACCATCGAACACATTCGCAGTCTTGGAGTTTCTATTGACGCTTTCTATGAAAAACAATTCATTGAAGGAAAAAGCCCTGTAAAAAAAGTTTCAAGCAGCCTTGCAGCCGCGCGTTTCCTTTCCGATTACATGAAATTCTCGAACGACAGCAGTTATTACCCGATATTGGGCGTGAGGCGGCAGAACAGCGAGATATACGGACGGCTTGAACTCTTTTCATGCATCCCGAAAAACGTTACAGCGCCCTTATTTGACGGAGTCTATGCCGCAGTCCTGATGTCAGCGACGCTTGCCCCTTTTGAGACAATAAAAGCCACCCTGGGGATCACCCGCGAGACATGCGATCTATCCTATGGCCTGTCATTCCCCAGGGAAAACAGGTTGACAATAAGCGTATCCGTCCCCCCTCTTTTTGCAAAAGACAGGGATAACCCGCAAACAAAAGAGGTCATTACAAGAGCGCTGAACGATATCATCGAACAGTCGGACGGGAATGTGCTGATATTTTTCCCGAGCTTTTATGAAGCCACGCAGTACAGGAACAGAATACAATGCAATGTCCCTGTTTTCCTTGATGAGGTCGGGGTTTCAGCCCAATCTATCAGGGACGAGTTCTTCAGCCTTGGAGAAAGGGGAAAGAAAGCCGTCCTCATATCGTATATGTGGGGAACGCTCACTGAAGGCGTGGATTACAGGGACGGGAGAGGAAGGACGGTGGTTATAGTTGGTGTGGGCTATCCCGCCCTCAACGATAGGACGCGGGCCGTAGAATCCGCTTATCAAGCCCTGTTCGGACACGGCTGGGATTATGCGATCGAGATCCCCACGATCAGGAAAGTCAGGCAGGCGCTCGGAAGGGTGGTACGCTCACCATCTGACTATGGTGTCAGGGTGCTGCTGGACGGGCGCTATACATCCACCTCTGCGAAAAAGCTGGGAAAGTATTCTGTATTCAATATTTTTCCAGATGAGGAACGGGCAGAAATAGTCGATGTGGCGCCTGAGCGCGTAAAGTATTCACTTATGAACTTTTTTAATGATATAAGAAAAAATGATCCGAAAGGTAAAAAATAAATTGATTAATTATTATTCTACCTTATCTGCGAAAGCGAATTTCCGCAGCACTTTATTCACTTTGATCTTGACCTTGTCCCCGACTTTCGTCCCTGGTACAAATATGACAAAGCCCTCGATTTTTGCGATGCCGTCGCCCTGTTTGGCAATACTTTCTATCGATACATCATAAGTCTCCCCGACTGTTACCGGAGCGATTTTTTCCTGATCATTCATCACAATTACACATCCTTTGATCTTGATAAGAGCTACCTCTAATCCTTTGGAGTTACATCTTTAGAATATATAAAACTTCCCTGAAATCAAGATGTTGCCGCCGATCAGGATATGATAAGGTATATAATCCATTAAGTAAAACATAGTAAAACGGTGTAAAACATGGAAACATCAAGAGTAAGTACAAAAGGACAGATAGTAATACCGTCAAGGCTCAGGAAAAAATATGGGTTTAAAACAGGCGAGAAAGTGACCTTC
>JAHIHJ010000168.1 GCA_018899795.1 Methanobacteriota archaeon | reverse complement strand
GACCATGGAGCGAAAGCTTTGGCTGGTTTTTCTCCAAAAAGTTGTAAACCGCTTTTGACCCAACTTCTGAACCGTCATGACATCTATCCAATCCCAGCCCGGACGGGGGCATGTGGATTACATATACGCTATTTGTCATATCCTCAGGGCGTACCAATCGATCAAGTTCCTCCTCTATCGTCGGGAGCTTTTTTACATGGGTAAACCAGTCCTCTATTTCCTGCCATCCATTCGGTGTAGATAACAGTCCCGTTCCGAACTGCTCCTGGAATTCATAGTCTTCTGTGTCCATCCTGCATCTGTCCTTAAGCCTGAACGGATAATCAACTACCCAGTTCATACCAATGAATTCATAACCTCCAACTTCAAATTTGCGTTGTGCCAGGCAGATTACGAATGAATACTTATTACAGGTTTCCTCAAACAGTTCATCGAATATCTTGAGGTCATCGTTCCCCAGGTAGCAGAGATAATAAATCCCGGCAGAGTTGAATTGTGCAAAGTGATTGTCAAGGTAGTTAGAAATGAATTCACCCTGTCTAAATGGTTTATTATTCCCGGGCAGCATGTCGCCGCCATTGATGACTACATTTGCCCGAAAGTCTTTTGCTACTTCGAACATCCGGTCATATTTCCACTTGCTTCCATGCAAGTCAGTTACAAATAGTACTCTCATCCAAAATCCCGGTCGTCTTACTGCTCTTTGCCACAGGATTTAACCTGCTGACACTTGATCCTCTCCCCAGCCGCTTTCCTGAGCCTGTTCATTATCGCCCTGCCTTCTTTTATTTCAGGAAATACTCCTTCGACTATCCCCACATCAACTCCGGCTTCGTCAAGGAACCTGAGCCCGGAAAAGAGCCTGCTTGCAACCTCTTTAAGATCATCTATACTTCCAAGTATATATTTTGCATCGCACTCTATATCAGAAGCGCTCTCTCTACTTGCGATCACTCCAGCCTTTTGTCCCTGTTTTCTGTACTCATGTATTATGCGGTTGATCTCAACAAGCACGGATTTTCGCTCGCCTTCAACAAGAATAAGCCTCGTTTTTGGAGAATAATGTGTATAGCGCATCCCCGGTGATTTTACCGATTCCTCTTTCACATTGACTTCCCCGATGGTTTCAATTATATCTTCAAGGCTCAGCCCGCCCGGTCGAAGGAGAGCAGGCGGAGTAACTGTGAGATCAATTACTGTCGATTCCACCCCAACGTTACAATCCTCTCCCACGATAACAGCGTCAATCCTTCCATCCATATCTCTTATGACATGCTCTGCTTTTGTAGGGCTTGGCATTCCTGAGATATTGGCGCTTGGCGCTGCTATTGGCACACCTGCTTCAGTGATGAGAGCAAGAGCAATATCGTTAGCAGGCATCCTTACAGCCACTGTATCAAGCCCGCCTGTGGTAATATCGGGAACACCATCCTGCCGTTTCAAGACAATGGTAAGAGCGCCGGGCCAGAAATCATCCATGAGTTTGAACGCCAGCGCCGGAATGTCCCTCGCCACCATGTTGAGCATTTCGCGAGATGAAATATGGGCTATAAGGGGATTATCAGCCGGGCGGCGCTTTGCACGGAATATCTTTGTCACAGCCTCGCCATCCAGGGCGTTAGCTCCCAGCCCATACACTGTTTCTGTAGGAAAAGCAACTGTTCCTCCAGCTTTTATGATTTCAGCCGCTTTCTTAATTTCTCCGGCAGAAAGAACAAGCGTTACTTTCGCCATTTCTCAAGAGCAACCTTAAGTTCCTTGTGCCTTATCGCATGTGCATTAAGTTCCTCTCCATCCATGACTGCATCTATTGCCTGCCTCACCGCAGCAGCGCCTGCTCTTGTTCCCATGGGATGGGCGTGTATCCCTCCTCCGAACTGCATCACAACATCATTACCCATTATATTCATGAGTTCAGGCACATGACCCGGCTGGAGACCGCCAGAAGCCACTGCCAGCACAGGTTTTAACCTGCCCCATTCCTGGGTAAGGACATGATTCTTTTTATCCGCTTTAACATATCGACTTTCACAGGTTGCAAGTAAGGTTTTCACTTCTTCCCTTCCGCCGTGCATCTTACCCACCACAGTGCCTATGTGGAGCTGGTCAAGTCCTGCCATGCGGGTGAGCTTTGCAATGACCTGCATGCTCACGCCGTGCACCGGGTTCCTCGTGAGGGCGGCATGCATGCACCTGTGGGCATGCAGAACCAACCCAAGCGACTCATTCTCCTCGCGCAGGGTCTGGAGCGCTGTCCACCCGACAGGTATGATATCGATCATTATATATTCTCCGCCCTGTTCTTTCACGAACTTTGCCCGCTCGATCATCTCGCCGCAAGTAGGGGCAGTGATGTTCGCCATGTACATCTTTTTCTCCCCTGTTTCTTTTTCTGCTTTATCCCGGAGGCGCAGGGTTTCGATAACCCTTTTATTGAAAGGATTGAACTTCTGGTTGGTGAGGTTCTCATCGTCCTTTACTATGTCGCATCCTCCCACCCATGCCTCATAAGCCACCTTTGCGTGGTCTTTTGATCTCAAGCCCACCTTTGGCTTTACAATAGTGCCGCACAGAGGTCTTTTTTGAACTCCGAGGAGTTTCCTTATTCCTTTGATCCCGAATTTTGGACCATGAAAGCTGTTTATCACTTCCTTCGGGAAGGTGACATCCATGAGTCTTAAATTATTCAGGAGCTTCATACTGAAAATATTGCCTGCTATGCTGCTGAGTAACTGCGGGATACTTTCTATCTCAAAAAGGGCAGATGGATAAGCTATTTTTACAAATCCTTCTTTTTCATCCATCTCAAAAACATGAGGCTTAAGTTGCGACGCAAGCTCAGGGCTAAGCGTCAGGATGTCAGTCCATGTGTCTATTGATGATTCCCCTGCCAGATT
>JAHIHJ010000167.1 GCA_018899795.1 Methanobacteriota archaeon | reverse complement strand
TGGCATTATCTCGGAAAAAGCAAAGTAAGAGATACCTCCAACAGCCGATGCGGTCGTTGCCATAAAAATGGAGTTAATGATGCTTATGCCGTTTATGTCCCTCATTAAGCGCCTGTCCTTCTTTATAAGCAAAAACCCCAGTAAAAGACAGCTTAAAGCTGCGAGCACGGTCAGCAGCAGGTTGACAAAGTCACCCAGATCAACATAATGCTGCCACTGCAGCACCCAGTGAACGGAAAATAAAGCCCAGCCCGCACCGGCAGCGGTGAACTTGAGGTCTTTTTCCTTCGGGATGAGCGATGCTGCGATCAGCAGTCCCAGTGAAAGCCAGAGGATATTCTCTATCATTATCTATCTCTTATAGTTCATGGTAGATTATATAGTTTTTATCAGGAAAACATAATTAAAGAAATACCTATACATCAACCCGGTCAGTCATCAGATAATTTATACCTTATGAAATGAATTAAAGAA
The DNA here is from genome assembly GCA_018899795.1 of Methanobacteriota archaeon. Next base: position 7,706 of record JAHIHJ010000167.1, on the reverse strand, counting down.
GGAACTATGAATATATTAAGACGAGGGCGGCTGTCGGCGGAGCCGGACGAGGACATCACGCAGTTCACTTCATCCATGGAAGCTGACATAAGTCTATTTGAGGCTGATATCGAAGTGGACAGGGCGCATGTTGTCATGCTCAGGGAGCAGGACATTATCAGCGCGGGCGACTGCACAGTGATACTTTCGGGGCTTGAAAAGATAAAGAAGGACGGGATATCTGCTCTGGATGCCTCGTACGAGGACGTGCACATTGCGCTTGAAGCGCAGCTTATAGAAATGGTTGGCGAGGAGACAGGCGGCAGGATGCATTCGGCGCGCTCAAGGAACGATGAAGTTGCGACGTGCATACGGCTTTCCCTCAGGGAAGAACTTATTGACCTGATGGAAGAAGTGCATGACCTGGTTGCTGCGCTGTCAGTCACTGCATCAAAACATCATGATACCATTATGCCTGGATACACCCATACCCAGCATGCCCAGCCTACAACGCTTGCCCATCATCTTCTTGCGCATGCAAGCGCGCTGCTTCGTGATATTGAACGCATTAAAGGCGCCTACGGGCGCACGAACCTGAACCCTCTCGGAGCAGCCGCATTCGCTTCCACAGGATTTCCAATAGACAGGAAGAGGACAACTGAACTCCTGGGCTTTGACGGCACGCTCGCTAATTCCATGGACGCGGTGAGCACGCGCGATTTCATGATAGAGAGCATGAGCAGCTTCTCGAACTTAATGACCTCACTTTCCCGCATGGCTGAAGAGCTGATACTCTGGAGCACATCTGAATTTGATCTTATTGAACTTGATGACAATTATTCATCCACGTCATCCATAATGCCGCAGAAGAAAAATCCTGATATAGCAGAACTCATGCGGGCAAAAACTGGGACAGCAAACGGCGCTCTCGTGTCAGTGCTGACCATATGCAAAGCTCTTCCCTACAGCTACAACCGCGACCTGCAGGAAGCTACGCCGCATCTGTGGCGCTCCGCTGATGCAGTCCGGTCTTCCGTTCGCATGGCGCGTGGAATGATAAGTACCATGAAGGTAAAAAAAGAGAATATGAAGCTATTATCTGAAAAGGGATTCATGACAGCTACAGAGCTTGCAGATACCATCGTGCGCACGACCGGTATCCCATTCAGGACAGCTCATCATATTGTGGGAGCAGTCGCGCGGTCGGGAAAAACCCCATCCCTTCCTGACCTGGATGCTATTTCCATGAAACTCATCCATGAGAAATTAAGCGCTCGGGGTCTTTCTGAAAAAGACATTACGGAGGCTCTTGACCCTGCTGCTAATATCCGCAAGCGCGCAATTACAGGAGGTCCTGCCCCGAAAGAGACGAAGCGCCAGTTAGTTGCTATCCGAAAGAAGCTTGGGAGTGTTGCGGGAGATATCAGGGGAATACGCAAAAAGGTGAATGCTGCATCCGAAAAACTTGAAAAGGCATGCAAGCAGTATGCCTGAAGGGTTTTCATTTTTCATAGGTGGATAAAGAGAAAACAACAACGCTCTGTGCTATCTGCATGCTCTGTGGTTGTTTTTCCCTTCTTTGACTCCATCAAGCGATCGCAGGCGGGTTGCAGGTGTGTTTTGTGTGGAAAGGGGCGGGAAGTTCAATTTCTATGCCATGCAATACATTAACATTATGAATGCTCCAAAAATAATATATGTGATAATAGCATTACATGTAACTTGAAATGAAATGACCGCAATAAAACACATTCAGACAAGTTTAGATATGGTCACTTATGACCACCTCAGGCATCTATCCAGAATAAAGAACAAGTCTCTTAAAGAAACAATAAAGGAAGCCATAAGGGAATATCTTGGAAAACATGAAAAAGAGATCATGAACGATTCACTTTTCAGGCTTGTGGGTTCATTCAGGACAGATGAAGGTGACTTCAGCGAACGCGACGACTGGAGATAATACATGCGTATCTTTCTTGATACAGGCTTTTTCATAGCCCTGAGTGATGCAAAAGATAAAAATCACAGGAGGGCGAAAGAATCCTTCAAAAATTATGTGACGAACGGCGCCAGGTTCATCACAGGCAGGCACATCGTGATCGAATACATCGATGGGGTCACAAAGAGGATAAGTAAGAAAAAAGCAGTTGAAGAGCTTGATAATATTATGAGCAGCAAACTGCTGGTGATCGAGCCAGCCATTGAGCAGGATTGGGAGAAATCGATCATCTATTTCAGGAAATATGGTGATCATCAGATCGACATGACAGATTGTCTGAGTTTCGCAATCATGGAAAGGCTCCAGCTGAAGATGGTTTTGACCTTTGATAATGATTTTAAGACCCATGGATTTGAAGGTCTGAAATAGGAAATATTCGACTGCCTTCGAAATAACACGAAATGAAGCGTAAAATTTAGCATCTCCTGTTCCCGGTCGTGGGCTTCTCCGCGTTGATGGGATTTTTATCTGCAGAAGGGGGATGGGGTTAATAGCTGGGGGGCGGGGTTTTAAATTATCTTCTTAACAAGTGGTATCTCATCGCAATCAGGGAACTTGGGGCATTTGATGCACATGCTCCATATCTTGTGGGGTAGCGTGCTCTTTTTTACCCTTACAAAACCGTGTTTCTCAAAGAACTCTGGAATATAGGTAAGTGTGATGAGTTTGTTCAATCCAAGAGTCATGGCTTCCTCTTCGCATGCTATCAAGATTTGCGAACCTATCCCCTTCCTTGTAAGAGCAGGCTCGACCGCCAGTGAGAGTACCTCTCCATAGTCCTCCCATGTTATATGGAGCGCGCCGCAGCCTACCATTTTATCATCTTCAATGACAACAAAAAAGTCTCTCAGGTTCTCATACAGTTCACTCAGTGACCTGGGAAGCATCATGCGCTTATCAGCATAACTGTTTATGAGCTTCCACATCTTTTCGACATCTTTGATCGTTGCTTTTCTTAACAAATATTTTTCCTCTTATTTTCGTTTTTTCAATTTTGCTGCAAGGGATTCCACCTGTTCTACCGCTGTGCCTATATATTTTTCCGGGTCCATTATCCCTGTGATCTCATCCTCGCTCAAATATTTTGATACAGTTTCATTGCCAAGCAGCGCGTCTTTCATTTGCCCACCTGTCTCGCGCGCGGTCATGGCAGACTGCCGCACGATCTCATGTGCCTCCTGCCTTCCCACGCCTTTCTTGGTGAGTTCTATCATAACGGCTTCGCCCATGTTCAGACCGTTGAGGAGCGCCAGGTTCTTCTTTATGTTCTCAGGGTAGATGCGCAGGTTCTGGATAATGGTCGTTGTAAGCCTTATCACATGGTCAGTGAGCACGCAGGACTCAGGGAACACTATCCGCTCGCATGATGAATTGGTAAGGTCGCGTTCGTCCCACAGCGTGTTATTGAGCAGTTCCGGTTCCACCATCGCTCTCACGATCCTGGCAAGACCGCATACCTGCTCCGATTTTATGGGGTTGCGTTTGTGCGGCATCGTGGATGAGCCCACCTGTTTCTTCCCAAAACTCTCTTCCACCTCTGCTATTTCACTTCTTGCCAGGCTTCTTATCTCAACGCATATTTTGTCAAGTGTTGTGACCGTGTTCGCCATCCACATTACGAACTCGGCATGCCTGTCCCTCTGGATTATCTGGTTCGAGACATCAGCAGGCTCTATGCCCAGTGCTTCCATCGTCTTTTTCTGTATCTCGATGCCCTTTTTGCCGAACGCTGCCTGTGTCCCGACAGCGCCGCTCATCTTGCCTACCGTGGCGCGCGGCGTGAGCTGGTCAAGGCGCTCCATGTGCCTGTCGATCTCGGAAGCCCATATCGCAAAGCGCAAGCCGTACGTTGTGGGAACGCCTATCTGCCCGTGGGTGCGCCCTGCGCATACTGTATTCTTGTGCGACAGAGCTGTATCCACCAGTACTGATCGTAATTTTGCAGTTTCTTTCCTTAATATCTGGATAGCATCTTTTATCTGAAGCGCAGTGGCAGTATCCAGGATATCGTTCGATGTGGCCCCGAAATGCACCCATTTTCCCGCATCATTCGACTGTTCAGAGAGCGCAAGCACCACTGCCATTACGTCGTGGTGTATCTCATCCTCTATATCCTTTACACGTTCAAGTCTTACTTTTTCTGCGGCACAGGCTATTTTATCGTCAACTCCTTTCGGGATATAGCCTGATGAGACCTCGGCTTTAGCCAGGGCTGCTTCAACAGCTAGCATTTTAACAAGGCGGGTCTCTTCGCTCCAGACGGATTTCATTTCACTGTGTCCATAGCGGTATTCAATAGGATGGATTGCCATGTGGGTACTTATTGGCGGTCTGGTTTAAAGAAACTATCGATAAGAAAACATTCGGGACCCTTCAATGAGAAAACATTATATTCCTTCAGTATGTAGTCAGATCAGGTGAAAATAAATGGCAGTCGGTTTTGTGTTAATAAATGTAGCTCCAGGGATGGAAAAAAAGGTCTTTGATAACATGATAAAATGGGATGAGATCCAGGAGTTATACCCTCTCTTCGGGGATTATGACCTGATCGCGAAGATCCAGGCGCCTGATTATGAGAGCTTAAGTGATATTGTCGTCAAGAAGGTGCGGGCTATCAAGGGAGTGACAGAGACAAAAACCCTGACGGGCGCTAAATTTTAGTTCCGGGCGCAAGCTCATCTCTATTTTTTGAACTCTTTGTGCTTTTTTATGATATCCCGCAATTCGTCCGGATGCCCCATAACAGTTATATGAGGCATTTTCCTCAGTTTATCCACGGCATCGATATCCACATCCCTCATCGTTAGCGTGAGTTTCTTTCCGTTTGGCAGGTCAGTTATGATATCCCCCCGTTTCTGGTCTGCCGGGAATATGTAGACGGGAATTTTCGCTTTCATAGCCTGAGCCGCAGCATTTGAGAGGATGGTATCTGATATTCCTGCTGCTATCTTTCCTACCGTGTTGGACGTGGAAGGCATTATGAGGAGGAAATCGTATTTACCAAGCTGCAGGTCTCCAACCAGGAAAGGGATGTTTGGGGATTTTTCACTGTATGTCCTGGGGAAACTCGTTTTTAGCTCCTTAAAAAGTTTGTACCATTTTACCACCATCTCCCCTGCCTGCGAGAGATAGACCTTTACATCAAGATCATGTTCTTTCGTGAGTTCTTTCATAATCTCAAGGCTTTCCTTGAGGTAGTCGCCGCAGCCTGTGATTCCCCACGCGATCTTTAGAGTCATGTTAGATCGGATCATTCTTTTTAAGCAGTATAGTCGTTTTCATCAATCTATCCACCGTCTTGCGCAGGCTTTTCAACCCTTCCTCATCGTCTTTTGCGCCATCGGCTCCCATGTCCTTTGACCAGAACGCGCCGCCAAGGTTCGCCCCGAACGAGCCGCCACCTACTGGAATGGCTTCGTTTATTATGTAAAAGTTAAGTATCGCCTGAATGGACGGCTCCTGCCCTCCGATGCGGTCGCCTCCTACTGCGAGGGCTGCGCCGGGTTTGTTCCTGATAAAGTGCGGATACTGCACTGCGATAGCCCTGCAGCGGTCCATTATCGCTTTTGTCTGGGCGCTCATCATGCCCTGATACACAGGTGTGCCGATAATAATGGCGTCCGCCCATTTGAGTTTTTCATAGACGAACTGCATATCGTCTTTGTGAATGCATCCATTTTTGTTCTTTATGCAGTAGTCACAGTGGATGCAGAAGTTAATCTTTTTCCCCATTGCAGAGAAATATTCGGTTTGTGCGGAATACATCTCTCCAGCATGGCGGAGCGCCTCCTGAACTATGTAATCTGTTGAGGCTTTTCTGGGGCTGCCGGAGATACCAAATAGCTTTAAGTTTTCTTCACCCATTTTTTCACATGATCAAGAACGACCTGTTTTCTCAAATAGCTTTTGTGCATATGCCGAAACCTCTGGCTTCATAGTTCCATCCTACCATGACACTACCCTGTCGCACTCAAAGATCATCTTAACTATCCTGTCATACCCCACACATTCATGCGTCGTAACCCCTCTCGCCCCTGCATCATCCCTGCACGCATAAGTCTTCATTCCAGGATCCATATACACCGCATCATGCATCAGGAGGATAGTTACATCATGCTCCCTCCCCTGCGCTTTCGCGATCTCGATGGGCGTTGTATCATTCGGGTTTCGGATAATATGCAGTATCTTCATAATTAAAATGGTATCACGATATCAGATTCAGTAATCATTCTCACTATCTCATCCCGCTCTGCGATCTTCACGTTCGGAACAGGGTTCTTGATCGCCCTTTTTTCAAGCGACGGTTTATCAGCGAGCAGTGTGCATTTCAGCATCGCAAAAACCTCAAAATCCTTTTTTGTCGATGAGGGGCCTATCAGTTCAGGCTTCGCTGGAGCCGTTGAATACACGCCGTCGTCCATAAAGACCACGGTGACCTTATCCCCGCACAGCGTCAGTCCCACGCTCATTCGAAGCGCCTCAGCGTTCCTGCGCGTGTTCATCGGAAGGTTCCGCACAATCACGGTTATCTTTTTCATAGCTCACCCGAAAGAAATGAACCTGTCCACATCGCCTGCGATGCAGGCATGGTCGTACTGGCTGCCGAACAGTATCCCTTCCACCTTCCCGACTTTTCGCTGCTCAGCGTTCATCGCGCACAGTGCGATGCTCACACCTTTATCAGCGAGCGCCGCGAACTCTTTATTATGAACGTTATACACACCGTCGTACATCAAAAAAACAGACACTTCATGACCCTGCTCGCGCGCAGCACTGCATAATGAAATAACCGTATTCGTATTCTCATTCTCAGGGCTTGAGGTCAAAAGTATCCCGAGCTTCATGCTTTGCGTATCCTCACTTTCCAGAGATGGTCGCCCTTCTGCTCAATTCCCATTATCTTATGCCCCTCATTCTTCAGGCTTCGCGGCACGTTCTCCACAGCCGGGGCATGGTCGAAGGTCACAATAAGTTCCTCGCCGCTTTCGATCTCTTCGAGTTTGAGTTTCGTCTTCACGAAAGTGTAAGGGCATACCTCGCCCCTCAGATCAAGTTCGGTTGTCATGTTCACCAGATCCTGCATGATTCTGCGTATATCTCTTCCTGTATAGATGTTATCTTTGGCTTTTCACCGCATACAGGGCATTCTTTGTTCCATCGCATCTTGATCTCTTCAAAGCTCATGTTGAGCGCATCATAATAAATAAGCCTGCCCACCAGGAGCTCGCCTATCCCGAGCAGATATTTCACTACCTCGGTCGCCTGGATGACGCCGATTATGCCTGGCAGCACGCCAAGAACCCCTGCTTCCTGGCAGCTTGGCATCATACCCGGCGGGGGCGCATGTTCGAACAGGCAGCGGTAGCACGGCCCCTTGTGTGGTATTATCGTGGTGACCTGTCCCTCGAACCTGTAGATGCTGCCGTGAGAAAGCGGTTTGTTAAGGAGCACGCATGCATCATTAATGAGATATCTTGTGGCAAAGTTATCAGAGCAGTCCACAACAATATCATATTCTCCGAAAATATCCTCTACATTATTAGCATTCAACCGCTCAATGTATGTATTTACATGTACATCAGGATTTAGGCTGTTCACGAATTGCTTTGCCGATTCCACCTTATGCTTTCCAACATTGCCGCCGTGAATTACCTGCCGCTGAAGGTTGCTCAGGTCAACGGTATCATCGTCCATGATGCCCAGCGTCCCCACGCCTGCCGCAGCGAGG
>JAHIHJ010000166.1 GCA_018899795.1 Methanobacteriota archaeon | reverse complement strand
TTGTTGGATATTGATCAAGAAGAATTTGCGAGTCAAGGACCTCGGACTACGCTTCGCTAAAGTCCGAGGCATCACGCGAGGATGCATGAAATGAGTAAAGAAAAATACGGGCACGAAAACAATAATATATTCTGGATAAATATAATGCTTAAATACTGGAACTGACATATAGTATTTTGCCGTAAAGCATGACAAGAAGGTGTAAGAATAATGGCTAAACCAATAGAACTGGGTTTAATATTAGAAGGGGAAGACGCCAAAGAGTTTTGGGAAGATAGGAAAAACCCAAAAGTCACAAAAGAACAAATTTTGATGTTCAAAGAAGCAAAACGAATCTATAAGACCCAATTTAGAGATTAAAGATAAATGGAGAAAATTCCTCCTGAGGATATCCATATAGTATCTTTAACAAATAGACACGAACTCAATTCTTTTAACTGCAAGAGTGACGACCTAAACGATTTTTTGAAAACTGATGCGTTAGGGGATCAAGAAGATATGGTTACCAAAACTTACTTATGTTACTGGAAAGAAAAAATTGTTGGTTTTTTCTCAATCCTTGCAGATACAATCGAGGTTAAAGCAATAGATGATGTGGATGGGGTGGAAGGTTACCCCTATCCTAAATATCCAGGCATAAAGATTGCAAGATTAGCAGTTGATAGCGAATTTGAACGTAGAGACGTTGGAACATTCTTGATTAAGGCTGCAATAGGGGCAGCCATGTCGGTTTCTGATATAATTGGTTGTCGATATCTTACTGTGGACTCAAAAACGGAATCAATCGCCTTTTATAAAAAACTCCATTTTAAGATTGTGAAAAAGTATAAAAAAACCGAAAACGAAAAGATGTACATAGATATGTACCCAATAGTCGCAGCAATGCGCCCTAAAGAAACCTTAGATGATTTTTAAATACGATCATTTTACGTGCCCATAATCAGTAAAAAACGGATGCATGAAAAACTATCGCACGGCAGTCACCGGTATACCCCGTACAAATGTACGAGGCCTGTAGCTATCGTTTTCTCTATTTCTCCCTATTATATTCATATACATCTTGCTCACGAATATATTTTTCCACGACATCCCATCCCTGCCCCACAGACCCATGGAAACAGCTCGGAGCCCAGAGATGATCTCCACACCATTCCCGAAGGTGGGGAAATTCTTTCCTTAAAAGAAAATATGCACATGGTCGGGGTTGACAGCTATTTCTATGACCTGGATATCCATCTCTACACATGTCTTACAAATGATCCCCTCGCATATCATCGCCACATCGCCAAATAAGCATCTTTCCCCTGTATTTCGGGGCGAACACCATATGATCAGTCAGCAGCGACACCGTATGCCTGTCGTGACGCAGCTCTTTCCTGTTAATATTACCACCGTGGCTTTCACAGGTTCATCTGCATATATAAACACAGGGTGAGCGGCGCGAAAGTATTATTTTCCTAACTTGAACGAAGCCTAAAAATGTAAAAAAAAGCGCCCTTCACCCTGGCAAATACTTCCCTATCAGATCATTCAGCTTCCTCTTTGTCTCCACAGGTATCTTATCCGGCGCCGTAAGTATAGCCCCAGCCAGCGCATTCGCGCACACGCAGTTCCTCTCCAGAGATATCTTCGTGATAGCCTCCTTGATGATATTGCGCACAGCCTCCTCGTTCTTCATAGCGTTCTGGATCACTATGTCAATGGTCACATCTTCCTCATGCCAGACGTCGTAGTCGGTCACCGTAGCAATAATGCTCAGGCACATCTCAGCCTCCCGCGCCAGTTTTGCTTCAGGGAGAGCTGTCATTCCGATAATGTCAAAGCCGAGCTTCTGATAGACCTTTGATTCAGCGCGCGTTGAGAACTGCGGACCCTCCATGCAGACGTATGTACCCTTATTATGCACCCTGTAGCCGAGCTTTTTCGTAATGCCTGCCAGCATCGAGTTCATCTCAGGGCAGAACGGATCTGCAAACCCGGTATGGACGACTATACCCTCATCAAAGAACGTGCTCTCGCGAAGGCGCGTCCTGTCGAATATCTGGTCCGGGATAACGATATCAAGAGGCTTGAGTTCAGGCTTCAGGCTGCCCACGGCTGAAGCTGAGATGATCCTTGTCACGCCCAGTTTCTTAAGAGCCAGGATATTAGCCCTTGAGTTCAGTTTACTCGGGGAGATCCTGTGCCCCTTGCCGTGCCTGGGAAGAAAAGCCACGTTCATATCCCCGAAAGAGCCTATCGTGATAGCATCAGATGGCTTCCCGAAAGGCGTATCTATCTCCACTTCTGTCACGTTGTCCAGCATAGAAGCGTCATAAACCCCGCTTCCGCCGATTATTGCTATATCTGCCTTCATATTTTCACTATCCGTTGTATTTCCAGGTCTTTTCGCCCTGAACGTTCTTCGTTTTAACAATCCCTCTCCTTACCATCTCTGCAAGTATCTCATCCAGTCTGTCTGGCTGGGCGATCTCAAAGCTGATGGGGTCGATATTATGATATTTCAACAGCCCTGACCTTATTTTCGGTATGGTCCATTCATCCAGTTTTTCTTTAACCATTAGGCGGGAGATGATATCTATCATATCCTCTATGAAGTTCCAGGGATACACTATCCATCCCCATTCCTCCATGACTTCGCCTATATAATCGGGTTTTACCTCTGAAGTGTAGAGGTACTGTAATACGGCTGTCCTTACCTCGACAGGATGCTGTTTTAAGACGTAATCCCTTGAATGCACGATGCTCTTGCCTGTATCACAGATATCGTCCACGATAAGCACTTTCTTGCCCGCGACCGCTTTATCTGCAAGCGGGTACCTGATAGCAGGTTCGCCCCCCGCGTTCGCCGTACCCACATAATGTTCGATCTTCAGGCTCGTAAGGTCGTTCAGCCCCAGGAAATCGCACAGGACCCTTCCTGCGAACCAGCCCCCGCGCGCAAGGGCTATTATCGTATCGGGTTCATACCCCGATCTCTTGACATCGTTCGCGACATGCCTGCACAGGTCATAAATGTAATCCCAGTTCGTTATGACGCACTTGAATTTATCCGGTAGTACCATAATAACACCCGCTCCAAAGAGGAATTACTCTGATATATAGGTTTTGAGATTTTTATTCATAATAATCATTAAGATGAAATAAACAAAATATATCTATCAGTAAAACAATAGTAGCACGTCAGGTGTTTATATATGTCGGATAAAAAGCATACCAAATCTGAATCAGGCGCAACACAGCGCGTTCCTACAGGGATCCCGGGCTTTGATGAACTTTGCGGCGGGGGGCTCCTGAGAAATCGATCATACCTTGTTTCTGGCTCAGCAGGCGCAGGCAAGACTATATTTGGACTTCAATATCTTTATAATGGCATTACAAAATACGGGGAAAATGGTATTTATATCGCCACTGAAGAGCGTCCGGAACAGGTCAGGGAAAACGTAAAACAGTTCGGATGGGACTTTGAAGCTCTGGAAGAAGAAGGCAAACTCGCCATACTGGACGCATGTTCAACCAAGATCGGCATACCTTCACATGAGAAATACGTGGACGTAAGACCATTCGATATGCGCAACATGCTTGACCAGATAATAGCGATACAGGAAGACATAGATGCAAAACGCGCTCTTGTAGACGGAACTACATCTATCGGATTCTATCTCAGTGATCCTGCGAAGATAAGGGTAGAACTCCTGAAATTAAGCACCACACTTGAGATCCTTGGATTGACTTCCCTCATGACATGTGAGACAGTGGACGAGAACAATGCAAGCAGATTCGGCGTTGAGACCTTTGTCACTGAAGGTACGATCGTGATGTATTACAAGCGTAAGGATACCGTAAGAGAGCGAAGTATCGAGATCTTCAAAATGAGGGGCTCAAACCACAGCCAGAATATTCATCCATATGAGATAACTGCAAATGGTATAGTGGTGCATCCTCACGAAGAAGTGTTCCGATAATTATTTTTCAGGATCCTGCCGATGAAGAAGCCGCTGATAGTGGTCAATTTTAAGACCTATGCTGAAAGCACAGGCGAAAAGGCAGTGATCATGGCACGGTATTGTGAAGAAGTGAGCCGAGACCATGGGGTCAGCATAATCGCAGTTCCCCAGATACCTGATATATACAGGGTAGCTTGTTCAGTAAAGATCCCGGTGTATGCCCAGCATATCGACGGTGTGGGGGCAGGAAGCTTTACAGGTCATGTCACAGCAGAATGTATACTGGCAGCAGGCGCGCGCGGGACCCTCATAAACCATTCAGAACGCCGTCTTTTATTATCAGATATAGATTCAGCGGTAAGAGCTGCAAAAAATGCCGGACTGACCACGATCGTATGTACGAACAATGTCGCGGTCACATCGGCTGCGGCTGCGCTGTCCCCCGATTTTGTAGCGATCGAACCTCCTGAGTTGATCGGTTCGGGGATCCCCGTCTCAAAAGCAGATCCGGAAATAGTCAGAGGATCTGTAGCGGTCGTAAAAAAAATCGATCCAGGGGTAAAAATACTTTGCGGGGCAGGAATATCTAAAGGCGAAGATGTTGCGGCAGCGCTTGAACTTGGAACTTCGGGCGTTCTTCTCGCATCAGGTGTCATCAAGGCAAAGGACCCCAGGGCAGCTCTTCTTGATCTTGTGGGAAAGATATGAGAGAAAGGTTTAAATTATATGATGTCGTATGAGGGGCGCACGTCCACGAGGTTCTAACATAACTTGCAATTGATTATTGAGTATTTATTATCATTGATTAAAGGCGGATACGTAAGCTTAGTGGATAAAATTTTGGGGCTCGTAGCTCAGTCAGGCAGAGCACCGGGCTTTTATTCGAAAGAAAAGATACCCGATGGTCGAGGGTTCAAATCCCTCCGAGCCCGTTCTGTACGGGAGGTAACTGCATGAAGGAGAAAGATATTACAGCAAGGGAATTCAACCCCCTGGAACATAGAATGGTGCCAATGCATGAGATCTTAGAAAAAAACGATTTAGAAAAGACATTATCCGAATATAATATAAACAAAGAACAGATGCCAAAGATCCATATCACTGACCCGGTTGCTGTTTCCATTAAAGCAAAAGTCGGCGATGTTGTCCGAATAACCCGGATGAGTCAGACTGCCGGAAAGTCAATTTTTTACAGATTAGTTATCGCATGAATAATCAGATTAACGTATGAGGTTGTATGTTAGATAGAAGAGTATTATCAAGAGCATATTTTACAAGTGAAAAAATCGTCAGGCATCACGTTGAATCATTCAATGATTTCCTGGAATACGGTCTTCAGAAAGTCATTGATGAACAGAGGATCATCGAAACAGATATCGAGGGCACATATGTAAGGCTCGGGAAGATCCGCGTTGGTCACCCGGTAGTAAGGGAAGCTGACGGTGCGGTCGACAAACTCTATCCTACTGAAGCAAGGCTTCGGAACATCACATATTCCGCACCTCTCTCTCTTGGAATGACCATAATAAGTCCCGAAGGTGAAAAAGAAGAAAAAGAAGCGGCGATCGGGTCCATGCCTATGATGATATGGTCAAAGAAATGCAACATTGTGGGATTGACGCAGAAGGAAATGGTAGAACTGGGAG
>JAHIHJ010000021.1 GCA_018899795.1 Methanobacteriota archaeon | reverse complement strand
TTCAGGAAAATGATAATCCCCGGAGCAGAGGTATTGTAAAACAGATTTTCAGGCAGGTAAATCACGCCTTCAACCAAATCATTCTCAACAAACCATTTGCGGCACTCCTTTTCTTTATTGCTCCCCTGGTTTCCGCTGCCGCGGCTGACGGCTCCCGTATCCAATACAACGCCTCCTATGCCTTTATCATTCAGGCTGCTGTAAATATGCTGTATCCAGCCCCAGTCAACCTTACCCCCGCAGGGTCCTGCCGGGAAGCGCTCCATTTCATCATTGATAAAAAAATCGTCATTGACATAAGGTAAGCTGTCTCTGTCCTGGTTCCACATGGGATTTGCCACAACACGGTCAAACTTTTTCAGTTTACCGCCTTCTTTGAACACAGGATTTCTCATCGTATCGCCAATTTCAATTTTCCCCTCCATGTCATGTATCACCATGTTCATTTTGCTCATCGCCCATGTTGAGGCGATAAACTCCTGCCCGTACATTTGAAGGGGCGCATATTTCTCGATGGAACGCAAAGACATTTTCTCTTCCATCACCAGTTCGCATTTAATCAACAAACTTGCGCTGCCGCAGCAGGGATCGTTGATACTCATTCCAGGCTCAGCATCCATGATCTTCGCTATTATAAAGCCCACTTCACCAGGAGTGTAGAACTCTCCGGCGCTCTGTCCGCTACCTTCAGCGAATTTGCGAATCAGGTACATGTAACTGTTCCCGATAATATCAGGTTCCACATCTTTCAATCCCAATCGCTTTTCGGAAATTTTTTCAATCAATTTGCTCAGGCGGTCATCGTCAATATCACGCTGCCCGTGTGTGGTGGCATTAAAGTCAACACGGTCAATGATTCCTTGCAGGTCTTTATTTTCTTTGGCTACGTCACGAAGAATATCGGTAAGATGCTGCCCAATTTTATCAGACAGTTTTCTAACCACATCCCATGTTCTTTCTTTTTCAGGGTCTTTGGGCTTAATGGGCAGGTAAAAACGGACTAACTTCTTATCACGTTCTACCAGTTGCATAGCTTTGGTTCTGCTTTTGACTTTTTCTGCGATGCGGTCAATCTCATCGTCAAACACATCACACAATCGTTTTACAAATATCAAGGGGAGAATATAATCTTTAAACTTAGCCGCATCAGCCGCACCTCTTATGCTGCACGCTGCATCCCATATCCAGCTTTCCATGGATTTTACTTTCTCACCGTTTCCGTTTGTTTTTGCCATTTATCGAATTTCCTTTACTGAAATAAATCCTTTCATACTTCTCTGAGCCTCCTCAAGCACAGGAAGGCTCTCAACCATTTCTATTTCAATCCCTGATCCAGTGGCTAAAGGTTCCAGAAAATCATAAACCTCATCGCGTTTGACAAGAAATGCTTGTGGCGCGATTTTAATACGCTCAAAAAAAGTGACGAATTTCTCCAGGAATTTTGGTGTGAATTCTTTTCGCTCTTCTAATTGGAAATTAAGGATCATGCCGGAATTATGGTCAACAATTAAACTCATATATGGATAATATGGTCTTTTCCCTTTTTCATGTACAGGCGCAGGCACATAAAAAGAATCGACTTCCCATATCCCACTCTTTCGCAATCCTGCTTTCTTCATCCTGGTCAAAAGGGTTTTATCAACAGGTGGGAAATCTTCACTTTCAGGAACCAGAGGGTCATGCCACTCATCCTTCCATAAAATACTCTCATCCTGCTTCACTGGCGCTCGAACAAAAAATTTGCCGCTTAAGGAGTGAATGAGCATCCCTGGATCCTTTTTAAAGCGCAGGGAAACTTCAATAGCCTGCTGTAGCGCATGTGTCAGGAACCTTGCCTCTTTACCTGTCAGATACCATGGGACAAACCCGGGCTCGTAATTCCTGAAAAGGGGCCATGCGTTGGCTCCCTTAAATCTCAAACCCAGGACTTTAATATGCTGAAGGTCTTCCTTCTGCACATATTTCTTGTCCTCAAAGGATGCCATCAAACATTTCTGAACAAAGAGGACTTGCTCATCGTGCGGAACAAATTCACCTGCATGCATTCTCAATATTCCAGCCAGTCCTTCTCCGCCTGAATAAACTCCCAGGGCATAATGTTCCCCTGCGGCGCCCATAATGCAGCAGTATCCGGTTTCACCGCTTATCGGATCCTTCACCCCGAAAATGTCAGAATCGTGCATCCAGTCCCATGGAGCAGCTTTTTTGAATTCTTTCGCGGCGCTATATAGGGCTTTTAAATCTTGATGAGATGGCTGTTTGTCATTTTTCATACTCACGTAACCTCACATTAGGCATGGTAGTAATAGTATGGAGTTAAATAACTTTTTCTTTTTTATTTGCTCCCGTATTTTCTCACATGCTCCCATGCTTTATGATATCTCTCAAATTTCTTATCCACAGGAGGAGGGAATTCTCCCTTCAAGGGTATTGCGCCAACGGGACAGTTCTTCACGCATCGAAGGCATTTTATGCACAGGTCTTTTATCTTTATCGGGTCCGGCGGTATTTCCGCAGTCGTGAATATCGAAGTGAACCTCACTCTTGGACCATACTGAGGAGTTAGAATAACGTTATTGTGCCCGAAAGAACCCATGCCTGCAAGATACGCAGCATGTTTATGAGAAAAAAAAGCAAATGGATTCTCGATCAATATTCTTATGTCTCCATAGGCATCCCTTGGCAGATAAATAGAGCCGTACCCTTTCCCGGTCAGGAAATTTGCTATTTCATTCATGCAGGTGATTTTGAAACGATGGAATGCTATAATGAACTTCAAAGTCTGACAAAACTCATAGCAGTACATGGGGATACCGACTGCGATGAATTAATGGGACTCCTCCCCGAACGCAAGGTGATCGATGTTGAGGGCGTGAAGATCGGCATTATCCATAAGGGGCAGCTAACGTCAGAACATACAGACGGTCTTCGCTATCTCGCAAAAGAGATGGATGTGGATGTCCTGATATTCGGGCATTTCCATCATCCCATCGTTGAAAAGACGGACGTACTGCTGATATCACCTGGAAGCGCGACAGTGCCGGGGATAGCCGAACCAAGCCCGATAGAGCTTGAAATAATAGATAAGCGCATTAAGGGAAAGATAATAAGATGCACAGGGGACGTATGCAGTTATTTCACCTATGAGATGGCCTGAGCGAATTTCAGAAAAGTATAAAAATTGATTAAATGTAGAGTCCTCCATTTATATCAATGACCTCGCCTGTTATGTAATTCCCATCTTCCGAAACCAGGTATGCAACCGCGCCTGCCACCTCGGATGGCTTTCCGAGTCTACCCAGCGGTATCTGGGCAAGGATCTTATCCATTATTTCTTTGGGGACCGATCTTAGCATATCAGTTTCAATAAATCCCGGCGCAACAGCGTTCACGGTTATACCCTTGCCTGCAAATTCTTTTGCCAGTGTTTGCGATAGGGCTATCAGTCCTGCCTTCGAAGCTGCATAGTTCGCCTGTCCGCGATTTCCCATCCTTCCGATAACCGAGGATATATTCACGATCCTGCCGTACTTCCTCTCCAGCATACCTTCTATGACCGCTTTGGTACAGTAAAACGCTCCATCCAGGTTCACAGATAATACTTCAGTCCACATCTGGGGAGTCATTTTTACAAAAGATTTATCCCTTACTATTCCTGCATTATTGACCAGGATATCTATTTTACCGAACTGCTTTACAACCTCGTCGCGCATCCTGTTCACCTGCGCAAAGTCATTGACGTTTGCCTGGCATATGATAGAATGCTTGCCCATGGAATCTATTAACTCTGATACTTCCTTTGCATGCTCCTTTGTCTCCATCTGGTCTATCAATAGGGATAATCTATCAAATTCGTCCATCATGCCCATATGGTCTATCAGCTTTGATAACTTCTCAGCCTGCTCTCTGGTCGCCTGATAATTAATTGCAACATCTGCGCCCTCTTCCGCCAGCCGCAATGCGATCGCCTGACCTATCCCCCTTGAACCTCCCGTGACCAGTGCGACTTTACCTTCCAATCCCGCTTTCTTTCCCATGCTACCTCTTAACCACCATGGCAATACCCTGACCTCCTCCAATACAGAGAGTTGCAAGCCCGTATGTCCCTTTACTTCTTTTTAATTCATGCAGAAGCGTGACCAGTATCCTTGTGCCGCTCGCTCCTATCGGGTGACCGATGGCTATGGCGCCGCCGTTAACATTAACTTTGTCAGGGTTCAAACCGAGTTCCTTTCTAACAGCGATACTCTGAGATGCGAAGGCTTCATTGAGTTCTATAAGGTCGAGTTTATCAGAAGTTATGCCGGCTTTTTCTATGGCTTTTCTCGCCGCGCCAATAGGACCAAGACCCATCAGGTCAGGAGGAACCCCACATAACCCATAACTCTGGATAGTTGCCAGGGGTTTAAGTCCTGAGTCTATTGCCTTTTCTTCAGACATAAGAAGAACACAGGCTGCACCATCGTTGATCCCTGAAGCGTTGCCCGCAGTTACTGTTCCATCCTTTTTAAATGCAGGTTTTAGTTTTGCAAGAGTCTCTTTTGTAGTGCCGAACCTGGGGAATTCATCTGTATCAAAGAGAACAGGTTCACCTTTTGGCTGGGGAACTGCTATCGGAACAATCTCTTCTTTGAACTTACCTGCCTTAATTGCCGCTTCTGCCTTATTCTGGCTAATTGCTGAGAATTCATCCTGTTCTTCACGTGTGATATGATATTTTTCCGCTACGTTCTCGGCTGTTACGCCCATATGGTAATTGTTGAAAATATCCCATAATCCATCATGTATCATCAAATCCACGACTTCATCGTTGCCCATCTTTGCTCCCCAGCGGTTCTTTTTCAGGGCATACGGAGCCATGGACATAGACTCCATGCCGCCTGCCAGTACAACATCCGCGTCACCGAGCAGGATGGATTGTGCTCCCAGAATAACCGATTTCAAGCCTGACCCGCACACTTTGTTCACGCAAAAGGAAGGTACTTCTTTTGGAATTCCTGCCCAGATCGCAGCCTGTCTTGCCACGTTCTGCCCATGACCTGCTGATAGAACATTTCCCATGATGACTTCTTCAACTTCACTACTTTCAACATTTACCCTTTTCAGAGCATCTTTCAGAACTACAGAACCAAGTTGTCCGGGACTGAAATCCTTCAGGCTTCCCCCGAACTTCCCGACTGCGGTTCTGGTTGCCGATACAATAACTACTTTATTCATTGCTTTTACCTGTTTAACATACTGTATTTCCAGATCATTTTCTTATATGAGAAGCCCGCCATCCACAGAAAGCACGGCGCCATTAACGAAATTCGCCTCATCAGAAGCAAGATATAACAGTGCATATGCAATATCATCAGGTTTTCCAAGTCTTCCCACCGGAGTTTTGTCTTTCATCAACTGCAAGATTTTTTCGGATAAATTTTCCGTCATTGGTGTCTCAATGAATCCTGGCGCCACTGCATTAACTCTTATTCCTTTTCTTCCTAGTTCTTTAGCCAAAGATTTTGTTATACCTATTAATCCAGCCTTGGTTGCCGCGTAATTTGCCTGCCCGATATTGCCGTACAATCCAACTATTGAAGATACATTGATGATTACGCCTGTGCCGTGCTCAATCATGGCATCGGCTACTGCCCGTATGCAATTAAAAGGACCTTTCAGATTAACATCAATAACTGAGTTCCACTGATCTTCAGTCATTTTTGTTACAAGAGCATCTCGAATAATGCCTGCACAATTTATCAGAACATCGATCTTACCATATTTATCTAAGACAAATTCACAAACTTTTTTTGGCTGTTCCCAATCAGAAACATCTATTTTAACAAAAATTGCTTCCCCGCCAGATTTCTCAATCTTTTCTACAATCTTTTTACCCCTTTCTTCATTTATATCTGCCACAACAACTTTTGCCCCTTCTTTAGCAAAGAGGATCGCTGTTTGTCTTCCAATACCGCTTCCGGCACCTGTTATTATTGTAACCTTATTTTTAAGTCTCATCTTAGATTTTCTCCTTTATTTCTTATTTCTTTTGATTTTCACATTTCTTTTCAATACTCGTTCCTTCTTCTTTTCTCCTGTTACATCCACAAGAGACCTTGGCTTCAGCCACGCTGCAATTTTAGGACAAACCTCTTTCTGTGATTTTGAGCCCACGAATATACCTATATGACCGGTAGGGAAAACCAGCGTCTCTTTATCCGAACTTGATACCGCATCACTCAACGGTTTAATTGCATCGGTAGGAACGAGGTGGTCGAATTCCGCCATGACATTAAGCAGAGGCATGGTAATGTTTTTCAAATTAATTTTCTTACCATTAAGTTTCATCTTATTTTTGATGAGAAGGTTCTTCTGGTAGCAGTCTTTCATGAACTGCCTGAAGGTCTCACCTGCCTGGTCGGGACTGTCGAATATCCATTTTTCCATTCTAAGGAAATTCTTGACAGTTTCTTCATTTCGAAGCTCGCCTTCTTTATCTCCAGGTTTATTTTCGATTCGCTCAAATAGACCTACATACTTGTCGATCATAAGCCTGAAGGGGTCTGTGAGCAGGAATCCCGCATTCAAGAAATCTCCTGGCACTATTCCATAGTAGTCCACGATCTTATCCACGTCTAAGCTTTTTGCCCAGATGTGAAGAATCCCTTTATCAGTATCAAAATCCACAGGAGCCACCAAATTAACCAGGTTTTTTACCTTTTCAGGGTGCAGTGCGGCATACATCACAGAAAAAGTCCCGCCCTGGCATACGCCGAGCAGTGTGATTCTATCCAATCCAGACCGCTCTCTTATCTTATCAACAGCATTATTTAGATAACCGTTCACATAATCATCAATTGTAAGATATCTGTCTACACCTGAAGGATATCCCCAGTCAATGACATAAACATCAAAACCTTCATCTAGCAGCTTCTTTATAACACTTTTATCAGGTTGGAGATCCAGAATGTAATACCGGTTTACAAGTGCGTACACTATGAGTATTGGAACAGGGTATGGCTTTTCTACAGTTGGAATATAATGGATAAGTTTCATCTTATCTTCGCTAAAAATTACCTCAGAAGGCGTTGTTCCAACCGAAAATTCGGGTGGTTTCAGGAATAATTCCATTCCATATTTGAATTTATCAAAATCTTCCATTAAATTAAGTGCGTTCATTTCATCTCCTTACCAAAAACCCTATTTTTTCTCTTTTAGTTCTTTGATCTGGCTGGTTAGTTCTTTTACTGTTTTCCTAAGCGAATACAATTCTTTGTTTATTTCGTCGATTTCCGTCTTTGTAGGGAGATTCATGGGTTTCAGGTAATTCTCTTCAAGCATTTCCCTGTTGTATTTTTGAAAATCCATTAAATGTGAATTCAATTTTCCCATATCCGACACAAAGTGATCTGATTTCAGGAATTCCTTGAAGGTCTCGCTATACGTCTCTATCCAGATCTTGTAAAAATCTTTACATTTCTCAGGACTGATTTCCCCTTCCATCTCGCTTCCCGTCTTTTCTTTCACTCTGCGCATTGCTTCCATGAATACGCTCTGGAAATTGGAATTGGACTCCATCCCTGCTGCATAAAGGTTAACAAAAGTTGAGAAACCCTTCATCATTTTTTCTGATTTTTCACGTGCTGGACCAATTGCAGGCATCTCCACGAGCCTGCCTGTGGTGGCGTTGTATACCTTTAACCACATGTCAAAAAATTCCTGGGTGGATTCAAAATTTGAATTTTCCATACCTGACCTTTCTGTATCGCTCATTTTTTATTCTTTCCCGGATATGCTGATGCTGAACCGAAATCAGATTTTACCCACATCTTTGGTATCCTGGCAAACGTGTCTGCGTACATCTTAGCCATGACCTTTACAGGCTCCATGATATCTTTCATAGGGCCTCCCACTGTCGGAATGTCCTCAAAAAAGCTATCAAAAGCCTTTTCATACATCTTTACCCATAGATTATAGAATTCTTTATACGCCTCTGGATCAGAGGTTTGTTTCGACATCTGTTTAGCCTTTTCCGACATTTTTTCAAGTGCAACTATCCAGGACTTGTACATGCTCACATAAATATTGGTGCTCTCTACAAAATGCTCAAACATTTCCCTGGAAGGTTCCATGGACTGGATATGCTTTCCATAGATTTCCTGATATGTATCCATCCATAAGATATAAAATTCCTTATAGGCTTCCGGACTTGCATCTCCCCGGGAGATCTCTGCCATTTTTCCGGAAAGTTTCAGCATGGATTCATTCAATGGCCCGCAAATCTGTGCGTAGGATTTCTTCCATAGTTTTGACATCTGCAAAAAGCTTCTTAAGTAGATGTCTGGTATGCCCATGTAATTCCCAAATATCTCTTTTGTACTTTCTTTAGCAGGCAGTTCTAGAATTTCATCGAATATTTTTTCATACGACTTCATCCAAATATCATAGACTTCTTTATATTTTGCAGGATCTGGTTCGTCCTGGAGTATCTCTTTTGTCTTGAGGGAATTCTCTTCTAACTGGGCAATCCACGATCTGTAGAGTTTATTGGATTCCTCTGCGCTTGATAGGAATTTTTCAAGTGTCTCTTTATTGGATTTTAGTGTTGGGATCGGATAAAATTTACCAAAAGTATTCTGGTATGTTTTAATCCATTCATCATAGAATTCCCTGTATTTCTGTGGTGTCGCTTCTTTTGAGAGAAGAGATGTCTTCTCGAGCATATCTCCTGTGGATTCAATCCAGGGCTTGTATAGATTTAAGTAGGAATCCTCCCAAATTTTTGAAACTGCTGTATAACTGTCAGCCCATGTCTTGAAAATCTTCTCTTCATTCAAGTCTTTTTTTTCTTCTGTTTTCTTGACCATAATTTCACACTTCTCTAATTTATTTCATCCTAAACCGGCAGTTCTGTCATGATTGGTTTTCCCACTATTTCGATAATCAACATCAGCCAGATTTAGCACTACTAATACTGTCTTCCTCATATATAACGGTTTTTTCTATATTTAAGATTGGATTTCTCCAATCTTAAACCGCGTCTTTGGAAGGCTGATAAGATTTTACCCAGATATTTGACATGTTGCTAAATGTATCTGTGTATATCTTTGCTGCATCCTTCACAGGCTCCATGATCTCAGCGAACGGGCTGAATGTGGGCGTGTTCTCAAAGAAATTATCAAATGCCTTTCCATACAGTTTTCCAAGGGTTGCTGTCCAGGACTTGTAGAGGTTCAGATTAACGCTTCCGCTATGCTCGAAATACTCTAATATTTCCTTTGAGGGTCTCATGGACTGGGTATCAAATAACCTGCCATAGAGCTCCTGAAATGTATTCATCCATAAGGTATGAAATTCCTTATAGGATTCAGGACTCGCATTCCCACGGGAAATATCTGCTGATTTCATAGAAAGTTTCAGCATGGAGTCAGTATACGGCACGTATAGCTTCGCGTATGAATCTTTCCATATTTTTGACATCTGCTCAAATGCCTCTGAATAGATATCAGGTGTGCCTGTGATGTTCTCAAAGATCTCTTTCATATTTTGCCTCATTGGCAGTGTAAGAAGCTCGTTGAGCATTTTTCCATAGGACTTGATCCACATATCGTAGACTTCTTTATATTTTGCAGGATCTGCTTCGCACTGGAGTACTTCGCGTGTCGCTCTGGAATTCTCATTTAATTCTGCGATCATTGAAGTGTAGATCTTATTCGATTCCTCTGCGCTAACAAGCAGTTTCTCAAATGTTTCCTTATTGGATTCCAGGGTCGGGATCTGATAAAATTTACCGAGGCTGTTCTGTGAGGTTTTCATCCATTCACCATAAAATTCCTTATATGTTTCAGGTGCAGCATCCTTTGAGAGTTCAAATGCCTTCCCGAAAAGCGCTTCCGTGGATTCGAACCAGGGCTTGTAGAGCTTTAAGTAGGAATCTTCCCACATTTTTGAGACTGCTGTGTAGCTGTCTTCGCAGGTCTTGGAACTATTATTTTTTTCTGTGTGGATATCTTCTTTGTGGATATCTTTTCTTTCTTCAGATTTTTTAACCATATTTATTCACTTCTTTTTAATAGTCCCCGAATTCCCCGGAATTCCCCGGAATTAATTCCGGGGTCTTTCTGGGTCTCCCAGGGGTCTTTTTCCGGGGTCTTATTCTCTATTCTCAACCAGTCCAGTGGAAATGAATCTCACTCCCAACAACTTTTTGATATCAAGCAATGGTATGTGATATTCTTTAGATATCTCAAATTCAGCCTTGATCAAGGCTTCATTTTCGTTCATATCAGTGTGCATGAATGCCATTCTTCTAATATTTCGTCAGTACTTAGCAGGTATCTTGCTCTTTCCATGTTTATCTCATATATATAGTTGTACATTCTTATATTATTTCTATTAATATTAATCATTACATTTATGATTAATCATTAAAATTGAAAAATATTTAAGTATCTTGTTGATATTAATATGACGAAAATTTGAACGTCCGGTCCAGAGGTTCTATTTTTCCTAAACTTCACGATACATTATAGGGGTCCGTATATCATCTACCTGAAATGATAGGGAATGCTAACCCCCTGACCCATGGAACGTTTTTAAAATAATGCACATTATTCCTCACTTTCTGGTGATATACTATGGATTTTTTTAAGCTCTTCTGCATTGAGCATCTTGTCAATGTTCAGCAAAATTAACAACCGATCATCGAGTTTACCAACACCTTCAATATATTCTGACTGTATCTTGCTTGTAATTAAAGGTGACGGAAGTTCCACATCTTTACTGGATATGTGCAGGACTTCACTCACAGATTCCACTATGAAACCCATCACTGTACTATCGATGTCTACTACTATTATGCGAGTATTCGCATTGTATTCCCTGCACCCTATACCCAATATGACATTAAGGCTTATCACAACAATAATTCGCCCTCTGAGATTTATCACACCTTTAACAAAAGATGGTGCCCTGGGAATCTCGGTGATGTTGGGCATTCGGATGATCTCCTGTACCTTCTTGATCTCAATACCGAACTCCTCTGATCCAATATTAAAGATGACGAGCTGGAGTTCTCCAGGGGTATTTGTTTTCTTCATCAAATTTGTATGCAAATCTATCATTCATTCCACATCTTAATAAGCATCATTGAACTCGCTTTCAATTGTTTTTTTCTCAATTTTATCATAACCCTTTATATATTTAGGTTCACGTTTGAAGAGCGTTTCTCTCCGCTGTGCTGATGTTACCTTTTTTGCTGATCCCCTGGGTTCATATTTTACATGTGCTTTTGCTTGTTCAAAAGAGGATACGTCTCCAAGATTGAATTTCCCGACCTCAGCTAATAGTTCGTTTGCCAGGTTTGCCAGTTCCTGAGCTGCATTTGCCAGCTGATCCATTGATGCCGTCTGCTCTTGTGCCGCAGCTGAAGCTTCCTCTGTACTGGCAGCAGATTCCTGGCTCACGGCAGATACTTCCTCTACTGAAGCAGTGACCTCTTCTACAGAGGCTGACTGTTCTTGTGTTGCAGCAGCGATCTCCTGCATCATGGATGCCACGCCCCCTACAGCCTGAACAATGCTGTTGATGGACGAGATCGCTTCATTTATTGTCTTTACCCCCTCATCTACCGATTTCGTGCCCTGCTCCATGCTTGATACGGCATTTTTTGTGCCCTGCTGAATTTCTTTTATGATCCTTATTATCTGGCCTGATGCATTTCTCGATTCCTCAGCAAGTTTGCGTACTTCATCTGCAACGACCGCAAAACCCCTTCCATATTCACCAGCGCGCGCTGCCTCAATGGCCGCATTCAGAGCAAGAAGGTTTGTCTGATCCGCAATATTTGTTATCATTTCGATAATTTCACCAATTTGCTGGGATTTGGTATCAAGCTCTTTAATTATTGAAGATGACTTATCAACATTTGACCGTATCTCGGACATCTTACCTGATACCACATCTGACATTTTTCCGACTTCCTGCGCCGTTTTGCTAACATTATTTGCCCCTTCAGCTGCTTTCTGAGCATTTTCCGCAACCTGTTGTACGCTCTCAGACATATCTTTCATGGCACGGCTGATCTCTACCACCCTGGTAGACTGCGCGGTTACGTCTGCTGCGATATCATGAGATGTAGTGGAAATCTGGTCAGTGGATGCTTTCAGCTCCTCGCTTGATGCAGAGAGTCCCTGGGCTGTGGAGGCAACAATTATTGAAGAGTTCCGTACCTTTCGAAGGACGTCTTTTGAGTTGTCGACTACTGCCTGAATAGCCATAGAGATTTGTCCAAGTTCGTCCTTAGAATCGCTCTTTATCTGTATTGTAAGGTCTCCTTCTGCAAGTTCATTAGAAGCATGGAGAATATAGTTCACAGGTATGATGATAGAACGGGTTAAGCCAATGCACATCAGGATAGAAGAAACTATTGCAAAAATCATGAAGAAAAAAAGCATAATGTTTGGGTCTATGATGGTTCTGATGCTCTCACCATAAAGCCCAATGTAACCGACCATGAGCATCAATACATCGACTACAAAAAAGCTATAAGCTATTTTCATCCCAAATTTGAACTTATTGAGGGTCAGTTCATTTGCTTTATCTATAATGTCCATTAAATTCATATTGACCTCTAACATTTTCGAAAATTATTATATTTTAAAAATGAAATCACCAGGCTATATACAGATTTGTGAAAAAAGTGTGAATTATTTTTTTTAAAAGGAAGGTTTAAATACTAATTATACTTATCATAATAATCATAAATATTATTTATTTAAGGTGAAAGAATGTTGAGAAAGAATGTATCAATCAGTGATGCACATCTGAGACTTCTTGATCCTTTGCTGAAAAAACATCAGGGTAATCTGTCCGCTGCAATGCGTGATATCATTGATTTCACGGGTTTTGTTACAGAGAATATGGGAAGTCTTGAAAAGGCAAGGGACCTTTTGAAAGAGAAAAATCGTGTAAAGGAACAGACATTGCATCGCATCTACGGCATTACCATCCCTCTCACGATGTTCCGGTGGTTATTGGCAGATAGAAAAACCTGTCTTCCATCATTGAACAACGCCACGCAGCTCTTCACCCGACATGATGATATCAATATTGATGATATCAATATATATGACGTTCAAAATCTGAATAATATATTCGATGAAGAACTATCGTTCCTTAACTGGCCGGTAAAGGTGACATTCAGCAGTGATAATGGAAAGGTTGGAATCCAAATAACAGGCATGGATCAAGAAATCAATAAGTTCTGTGCCATTCTCGTAGCAATGTTCTTCTCAAAAAATAAAAATCCACAAAAAATAAGCATTTTAATGATATACCCGGCATCCATTTATATGGGAATTACAGAAGCAATCAGTTCAGAAGAAGCAATTCTAACCATTCACAAAAAAATTTCAAATCAAGATATTATCCAAAATCTGGATCAACCGATGCATATCGAAAGTTAAAAATCAGGCTTTTTGGGGGTTTGTGAAATTCATCCCACTAATACTCATAACTGTGTGATAACCAAATGATACTTAGAATGACAAAAAGTCCAAGTTCCATCCTGATTGTCAACAGCGAACCTGATCTAGCTAACCTTTTTGCTGAAATGGTATCAATGGATGTTGAAAAGTACATAATAAATATGGCGTATACAGGGAAGGAGTGCCTCCAGACACTGGAAAGATATATTCCGGATCTGATATTGATCGATGTTGAACTCAAGGATATGGAGGGTTGGGACTTAATTGAAAAGATAAAAAAATTCAAACCTGATACGTCTATAATTGTAATTACAGCAAAGCAACCTCGAATAGAAGATTTTCCGCGCCTTTCTGTACTCTGTGATTACATAATGAGACCGGTAACCTTGGATGGTCTGCAAATGGCAGTGAAAGATGCCCTGGAAGTTCCGCGTATCCTCGATAGATGTATCGAGAACCTGAAGAACACCAGGGATAGAGAAGAAATCCTTAGTCATATAATGGAAAATATCAGGATAATAAAGCAGAGCATTATCGACAGGAAACTTCTCGTTCTCTTGAGGCAGATTTATCCAACTGATAATGACCCGACCATAAAACAATTTCTCGATAATTTGAGAAAAAAACTTGATGCAGCTCATAATGAGATAGAATCATTTATTAGTCAGGAATGTCTATTAAATCATATAAAGATATAAATAAATATTTAGAAGGAGGAAAATGCCAGGTGAAATACTGATCGTGGATGATGCAGCATTCATGCGAATGATACTAAAAAAGATCATAGCACCCACAGGAAACGAAGTGATAGAAGCAGTAGATGGCTTGGACGGCGTGTCCAAATACAAAGAGCATAGACCAAATCTGGTGATGCTTGATATAATAATGCCAAATATGGATGGAATCGAATGTTTGAAACATATCATGGCACTCGATAAGAATGCAAAAATTGTAATGTGCAGTGCCATAGGCCAGCAATCGTTAGTAAATGATGCTATCAAGATAGGGGCGAGAGATTTCGTCGTCAAGCCGTTTGATGCTGCAAAAGTCCTGGAATGCATAACCAAGAATCTGCAGTAGGTCAAAATAAATGTCAAGAATAAAAGTACTGGTCGTGGATGACTCTGCGCTTATGAGGAAAATCATCACAGAAATGCTGGTATCAGCTCCTGAGATAGAGGTTATCGGGAAAGCATATAACGGGAAGGATGCTATAGAAAAAGTAAGCAGGCTCAAACCAGATGTTATCATAATGGAAATAGAACTTTCAGTTCTCGATGGCTTGCAAGCACTGGGATATATCATGAGCGAGTGTCCTACGCCAGTTATTATTCTGAGCACTGAAAACTCAGCAGATATGACGATTACTGCCTTTCAATACGGAGCTGTGGATTTCCTTCAAAAACCATCTGGCAGCATAAGCCTTGATATCACCAGTTTCAAAGACGAACTGATAAAGAAAGTGAAAGCTGCTGCGGGGGTAAAAACAGCCAATCCTGGTTTTATCAAAAAAGTGAAGTTACAGGAAAAACTAGAACCTGAGATGGTCAAGAATGAGAGATCCAGAAAAATTGTCGTAATAGGCACTTCAACCGGAGGACCACGTGCACTCCAGCAGGTAATACCTTTACTCCCACAGACCCTTGATGCGGCAGTCCTGGTTGTCCAGCATATGCCCCAGGGTTTCACAAAATCACTTGCAGATCGACTGGACAAGCAGTCTTTGATCAAAGTGAGAGAAGCTAAAGAAGGAGATCATGTAGAGCCTGGTACCATTCTTGTAGCCCCTGGTGACTATCATATGATAGTGAAACAGCAAAAAATTAATGGCAAAACAGTTGAAGTAATCTCCCTGAACAGGGATGAAAAGGTTAATGGGGTAAGACCATCTTTGGACGTTCTCCTCAATTCTGTAGCGCAAATATATAGGAAAGATGCGCTCGCTGTGATCCTCACAGGCATGGGTTCAGATGGTTCGAAGGGTATAAGGAAAATCAAACAGGCAGGAGGCAAGGTAATTGCAGAGGACGAGTCAACCTGTGTGATCTATGGCATGCCAAGGGCGATTATTGAGCAAGAACTGGCAGATTATATCCTGCCTATCAATCTGATTGCGGAAGGAATAGTACAGAATACTTAGATGGATCTCTATGGACGATATGGTTGAATATAAGGAAATGTATGCTGTTGAATCTGCAGAACATCTTCGGACAATGAATGATGCACTCTTGAGTCTTGAGAAGGACCAGCAAAACGGTGAAACGATCAATGTCCTTTTCAGGGCTGCACATACTCTGAAAGGAATGTCAGCGACCATGGGGTACACTAATATTGCTGAACTTACCCATAAGATGGAAAACTTGATGGACAGGATTCGTAAGAATGAAATGAAGGTCAATCCTGAGGCAATCGACGTTCTGTTTGAAAGCTTTGATATGCTTGAAAAAATGGTTGAGGCACCTGAAGATTCTGCACAATGTGATATTTCTCCTCTGGTCCAAAAACTGGAGAATGCAATAAAAAGGATATCCGAAATCTCAAAAGTTGAGGTAATACCGAAAGAAGGGCAGCCTGCTGTGTCAGTGATCAAAGATAAAAAAGAAGAGAAAGAAAGGAATAGAGATGCGGTAAAAAGTGTCCAGACCGTGCGAGTGGGCATCGAACGCCTCGATTCATTGATGAACCTTGTTGGGGAACTTGTAATAAATAAAATACGGTTGATGCAGCTCGCATCCGAAAATAATTTTCATATTCTTGAAGAGACTCTTGAAAGTCTTGACCGGTTGACTAATGATATCCGGGAAGAGGTCATGGCTTCCAGAATGGTACCCCTGGAACAGATATTTAACCGGTTCCCGAGGATGGTCAGGGATCTTGCAAGAAAGGAGGATAAAGAGATTGAGTTCATTATGACAGGTAGTGATATTGAACTTGACAGGGCAGTGTTGGATGACGTTGGTGACCCTCTTGTCCATATCCTTCGGAACTGCATATATCACGGCATAGAACCCCCTGAGATCAGAAAACAGCAGGGGAAAAACTCCATGGGAACAATTACATTAACCGCCCGACGTGAGAAAAGTTATGTTATTATAGAAATTGAAGACGATGGGAAAGGTATGGATCCTGAAAAGTTCAGGGAAGTTATGGTAAAGAAGGGTACAATGACAAAAGAAGAAGTCGCCGAGCTCTCTGATACAAAAGTGCTCAACTTTTCATATCTTCCGGGATTTAGCACTGCTGAGAAGGTAACTGAAGTATCAGGTCGGGGGGTGGGTATGGACGTGGTCAAGACAAAAATCGAAAGCATGGGTGGAACAGTAAAGATCGAATCAATGGTAGGTAAAGGTACAAAAATAACGCTCAAATTGCCTCTTACTGTTGCGATCATTCAATCACAGATGGTGAAGGTAGGCAAGGATATCTATGCGATCCCGATATCCAACGTGATAAGAGATGTTGCGATAAGAAAAGATCAGATCAAGACCATACGATCTGAAGAAGTTGTAATGGTCAGAGGCGAAGTAGTGCCTCTTGTAAGGCTGCATAAGCTTTTTGGGTTAGATAGCAATGGTTCCAACGAACTTATCGTAGTTGTGGTCGAAATGAATGGTATCAACGTCGGGCTTGTTGTAGACGGTCTTATCGGCAAGCAGGAAATAATCATCAAGAACCTCGATAACCGTTTTTTAAAGGGTTTGAAAGGTTTCGCTGGCGCAACGATAATGGGCGATGGGAATGTTGCTTTGATACTGGACGTGGGGACTTTGTTATGACGGCATTTTTCGATTCTATAGAGATATGTGAGGATGAAAAAGAATTTACAGACCTAAAAGCCATTATAAAGAAAAAGATCGGTTTTAATTGTGATGAATATAAACAGGCCCATCTGAAACGGAGGCTGGCAGCCAGATTGCGAGTGAACCATTCAGGATCATATAAAGAATATGCTAAGATTCTTCTTGCTGACGAAGAAGAATCCAGGAAATTAAAAGAGACATTAACCGTTAATGTCACGGAATTGTTCAGAAACCCCGAAACATATGAAGCATTCCAGAATCTTGTACTCCCGGAACTCATTAAAGCTAAAGGAGAGAACAGGTTCATAAAGGTCTGGAGTGCTGGATGCTCAAACGGCGAAGAACCATATTCCATAGCGATCATGCTTATCGAGTTTCTTGGCATATTAGCAAAGAGATATACTATTTCGATCCTGGGCACTGATATAGACGATGACTCTCTTAACAAAGCTGAAAGTGCTGTATTCCACCCAAAACAACTTGAAAAAATTGATAAAAAGAGAATCGATCAGTTTTTTATTAAAAATAATGATAATTACAAGTTAAGAGAAGATATTCAGAGGATGTTACGTTTCAAACACCATGATATGATCTCAGGCCCGGCGATGTTCGGATTCGATATTATATTCTGCAGAAATGTTACCATATATTTTGACAAGAAATTGCAGGAAAGGTTATGTTTGAAGTTCTATGATTCACTTAATGATGGTGGATATTTTGTGATGGGGAAAACAGAGATGCTGGTTGGACCTGCATGTGATTTGCTTGAACCTGTTAGTTTGAAAGAAAGGATATATCGGAAAATCAGATGATTCTATGGATAAAGAAAAAACACTTACAGAATTTCAGAAAGATGCGCTAAAAGAATTGGGAAACATCGGGATCGGACAGGCGACTACATCTCTTGCCAAAATGGTTAATCAGAAAGTGGAGATTTCACTGCCTGATATGAAATTTATTCCTTTGATAAAGGTACCTCACATTATAAAAAGTGAAAAACCCATGATCGGAGTAATACAGGAATTGAAAGGAGATTGCAGAGGTTTTCTTCTGCTCTTGCTCTTGAAAGATAGTGCAAAGTCATTAATAGAACTGGTGATGGGCGAGAAAAAAGAAACGGACACATTTGATGAAATGGAACAATCAGTCATGAAAGAACTTGCGAACATAATGAACGGTACATACATTTCTGCTCTTTCAAATTTTTTGGAAATTGAGATAGGTCTCTCGCCACCTTTACAGGCATATGATATGGGCGATGCGATCATCAATCAGCTAATAGGTGTGATGAGCCAGGATGCGGATGATGTATTGTTTTTGAAAACAGAATTTGTCATACACTCTGAAAAAGTAAATGGAAAAATACTCATTTTCACCGACCCTCTGTCTATCTCAAAGATACTGGATGCGATAAAAAGGATAGCAGAGAAATAAATTGTCATTATGAGAAGAGAAATTACATATGTTAGAATCGCAGAACTTGCTGTTACTTGTAATCAAGATGTGCTCATAACATTGGGTCTTGGATCATGCGTTGCGATCTCTTTACGTGACCCGGTAATAGGAATTGGCGCCCTTGCCCATGTAATGCTTCCCAGCATTAAGAAATCACAGAATAAAGAAGAACCACTGAAATTTGCGGATTCTGCTATTGAAATTGCTGTTCGGAAAATGCTCAAACTGGGGTGCCTTCAAAGGAGAATGGAAGCAAAAATAGCAGGAGGAGCATGTATGTTCCATTTTGGAGATAAGAATAACAATATAGGAGCACAAAACGTGGAAGCGGTGAAAAAAAAACTAGAGGAGATGAACATCCCTCTCCTGGCCAGCGATACTGGCGGAGAGCATGGCAGAACAGTTATTTTCAAAATAGAAACTGGTGTAATGATTATTGAGAGCGCTTTCCTTGGGGTTAAAGAGATATAATTATTCCATTTTTTCATTTCGTCGTCACGAGCGGGATTGAAAAGGCAAAGGTGCTCCCTTCTCCATACTTGCTCTCAATCTTGATTTTACCACCATGCAGTTCTACCAGCTTCTTTGAAATAGCCAGTCCGAGCCCGGTCCCGCCGTACTTTCTGGATATCCCTTTATCAAGCTGCTCAAATTCTTTAAATAGTTTTTCCATGTCTTCTTCTTTAATCCCTATCCCTGTATCTGAGACCGAGATCATCGCCATATCCCCTACTTTTTTCGCTGATACTGTGACAATCCCTCCAGCTGGCTTGTTGAATTTCACTGCATTGTCAAGAAGATTGAGCAGTATCTGCTTGAACTTCTGTCTGTCAGCAACAATATGATCTAATTCAGGGTCGATTTCTTTTTTAAGTATTATATTATGCTTCTCAGCATTTGATTTTATCATTAGAAGGCTCTCATCTATGGTCAAAGGCACAGACATTTTCTCTAATACCAGTTCCACTTTCCCCGTCTCTATATTGACCAGGTCGAGAATACCGTTGACAAGGCTGAGCAGGTGTTTACCGCTTGTGAGAACATTTTCCACAAAATGCCCCTCTTTTTCATTTAAATCACCATGCTTTAAGAGTTCTGAAAATCCAATAATAGAATTCAGAGGGGTTCTGAGCTCATGGCTCATAACGGCCAGAAATTCCGATTTTGCTCTATTTGCAACCAGAAGGCGCATGTTCTCTAAGTATAATTCTTCTGTTCGCTTGAGTTCGCTTAAGTCCTCGACAAGTTCCACAAAACCCACCAGCTTTCCATTCTTATCCTTGGTCAGTGTGAACTGGACTTTTGCAGGAAATTTTTCACCATTCTTCCTGACCATTTCTGCTTCATAAGAGAAACTCCCTTCCTCTAATAGAAAATCAACCACCATCTGCAATCCCCCCATATCTATAAATTCTTTCGTATAGAATATAATTATATTTTCTTTATTAATAATTTCTTCAGGGGCATAACCGTAGATTTTGTGAGCACCCTCGTTGTAGGCAATCACATTCCCATCAAAATCAGCTGCAATAACTCCATATCCTGTGAGATTCTCAAATACAGCCCTTAGAAAATCCGTATTTTCCCAGAGTTCTCTTCTTCTCTCCTCGATTAATTTTTCATTACTGGTTCCTATCTGCATACCTACCCCGTTAACGTGCCATTAAAATGCACCTCTATAAAATGTTTTTTTTCTGCTTTGCTTTACAGTTGCTAAGAGAGCTCCAGAGAAAATTCGCTGGTGTCTGCCGTCAGTCCTTGCAATGTTGTAATGCAGAATACAATGAATATCTCCATGTTTCAATACTATAAGTACCATTTTTGAACATTTTAAGAGTATGACCTCTGCAACATCCCATTTTATTATTATTTTCCATCATATAAATATTATGATTCTAATCATATATATAGCTTGATATTGTCACATTAGCTTTTCATTAAGTATTAGCTCCGCTATGCAAGGCCAGGTTAAATTCTAATGGATATTTGATTCATGGTCAGTTTCCTATGCGTTTAAAAAAATAGAAGCGGGGGCTTAATCCATGCCGCCCATTCCACCACCCATGCCTCCTGGTGGCATGCCTCCGGCTGGCGCGGATTTGCTTGAAAGCACATCATCGATGCGCAGTATCATCGTAGCTGCCTCGGTAGCGGAATTGATAGCCTGAACCTTTATCCTGAGGGGCTCGACCACGCCTTCTTTCCACATGTCAACAACTTTTCCTGTGAAAACATTAAGACCTGCGGTAATTTTGCCTTTCTCATGCTGACTTCTCATCTCCACAAGGATATCAATGGGGTCTAGACCCGCATTCTCAGCCAGGGTTCTGGGGATGACTTCAAGCGCATCGGCAAATTTTGCGACTGCCAGTTGTTCCCTGCCTATTAATGTGGCTGAGTATTCTCGCAGGCGCAGAGCCAGTTCAACTTCTGGTGAGCCGCCTCCGGCTACAAGTGTCTCATCCTCGATCGCAACTCCAACTACGCGCAATGCGTCATGAAGCGCGCGCTCGGCTTCAGCTACAACGTGCTCGGTCCCGCCCCGAAGAATAATGGAGACTGCTTTTGGATTGTGGCATCCGGTGACGTATGTCATTGCGTCATCACCGATCTTTTTCTCTTCTACAAGATCCGCTTTCCCAAGATCAGATTTATTTATTTCCTTCATGCCAGTCTGTATCTTTGCACCGGTTGCGCGAGCAAGTTTTTCCATGTCGCTTTTCTTTACTCGCCTTGCTGCGAATATGCCTGCTTTTGCAAGATAATG
>JAHIHJ010000020.1 GCA_018899795.1 Methanobacteriota archaeon | reverse complement strand
TCATCCTTCGGTTCGATCCTTGCTGGCTGTGCTGATATATATTCATCATCCAAACTCATAAAATTCCTCTCTTATTTCTCATGCGGCTGTTTTCCATATTTGGCTGGCATCATACTCTATTTTCTTATAATTTTCAGATCCCTTCTTAAGTTCATCAATAATGACCTGTATATCCTTCATGGGCAAAGTCACAGAAAGGAAATCAACCATATCAGAAATTTTTGCCTTCTTGCCGATCTCTATATCATCAATAAAATCCTCGATCTCTTTCCTGATAACATTAACATCATATACCATGTAATCGTTCCCTGATCTCGTGAATCTTGTATTTCCGTTGTTCTTTGACCATAAATACAACAGGCACGGCGTGAATTCAGGCTTGACCTTAAGATCGAACGTGGACATGATATATTTTTTTGATGCCATCTCTTTCTGAATTACCTCATTCAATTTTGGCAATATTTTCTGCAATGATTCTTCTTTATCCTTGCATATCTGTTCTCCAGGAGGCACCACATTCAATTCGATGTCAAAAGCCTGGTCTTCATTCAATTCGATGTTCTTGATCTTGGTTTTATATCCTTCATATCTTGCCGATATTTTATATGGGCTCTTCATCAATTCCCCAAGGATCAGTCTGCCTTCCTTATCGGTTTTATCTTTTTTAACCACCCGGTCATCGATCTTCAGCGTAACTTCAGCGCCATTTAGAGGTTGATGTTCTTCGTTGAGCACCCTGACCGAGATCTTATATAAGTTCATTGAAACCTGGGAGCTCAGGATCTTTTTGAAACTGTCATAGTTAACATCCTTATGGAAATAACTGTATAATTCCATGAACTCCTCAGGATTCTTTACTTTAAGGTCTGCGGCTGCAACTTTCCCTTTCTGCTGGATATCGCTCTGGATCTTGCCTTCGATCTTCTTATATATCGCTATCACTTTCGCTTTGAGATGGCTCTTATCCATCACCGGGATCATGGTCTGCAAAACGCCTGAGAACTTTCTTGAATAGGACTCCACATTCGGTTCATTCATCATATCTTCATATTCTTTCTCAAACTGCATTCTTGAAGGATAGAACTGCTGCGGGAAATCTGCCTGCTTGATCATGGCTTCGTTCTTATTAATGATCTCAAATACTTCTTTTGCGATCTCTCTGGCGATAGGGATTATCCTGGGTTCGATCAACTGTAATTCCCCTATTTTTGAAGCAGAATCAAGGCTCTTTATCTGGGATTTTAAAACCAGCAGATTTTGGATGGCTTCATTCTCGATTTTAGTTTCCACCGAGGCAAGTATCCTTTCGATCGCACTTAGTAAATTACTCCTGATCGAACTGAAATCCCCTCCCGCAGTTGATTCAAGAGATTTCATTATTCTTGAAAGAGAGGTTGTCGCCTTTTCAAAATCCCTATAATTTCTGCTCTGTACAACATCCCCGGCAGTTTTAAGGTCAGATTCGATAATTGAAGTATCTTTTCCCAGTTCTTTGACCTTTTGTTTTAATTTATCTGCCTGGGTTATACAGGATTGCAGAGTCTCCCGGAAAATTGATGTAATACTGTCTATGTATCGAATATTTTCCGTGAAATCGCTGGTATCTCTCCTGTTTTTTACCGCTGTCTGGAGATTTGATGCAAATGGTTCTATGTTATAACCGGAATTTTTTAGAGTTCCCAGATACGAAAGATACGTCTGGGAAACCTGATTCGTAAAGCTTTTCAGATCATTATTAAATTGGCTCTGTAAATTGCTCAGCTCCCCGGATACATTATCTATGGAATCAAGATCGGTTTTGTGGATCACAAGTTCATCTAAAGTTGTAACAAATTTCCCTTCTGCTTCAGTCACGTTGATACCGATCAGGGCAAAATTCCTGCCAGCAAGCGTTCTTAATCCTGCTTCCGTATTATCGGTCTGCAAACCATAGGTATTATGCAGGTTCTGTGCGCTTGATTGAAGAGCCTTCAGATCATAAGCAAGTTTTTCTGTCTCCTGCGTCTTGAGAGTAAGACCTGGATCCGGTCTTGAAGTCCTTAATTTCTTGATATACTGGTATGCAAAAATAATGAATATGACCGGAATGCCTATGATACTGAAATAAAGAGCGTCATTATAACCCCTATAAAAAAAAAGTATCACGCTGACGCTAAATAATCCCACGACGATTGCCACGATCTTCAGATTATTCTTTGTTTCCATTTTCATAGGTATACCTCTATATCAAGAACTTGAACGTATTTATCAACATATCAAAATTACCGGTCATAGAATAAACTACTCCCGCAATTAATATTAATGTGATTACAGTCAATATTACTGCAATTGTTACAGGGCTTGTGATCTTTGCTTTGCTTGTATAAAGCCCGAAATATTCAGATTCTTTTTTCCACCTGTTCACGTTGATGAATCCGATAATAATGCCC
>JAHIHJ010000165.1 GCA_018899795.1 Methanobacteriota archaeon | reverse complement strand
GGCATTTTTTGCCCAGTCGATGCCATTCTGTATCTGATTATCAAAATCCTTCAGGTTGAATTGATGCCATAATGAGGGAATATCATCCATCACTGCCTGAGCTTTATCAAGGTCGATCTGCGCATGTGAAATATCTTTTCTTGCAGCTTTATCTGCAGCTATGGCTTGTTTTGCCGAAAATAACTCATTCTGGAATTCTTTCTGTTTATCAAGGGCATTTCTTGCGTCAATTGGAACGCTTGCAGTCGCTATCTGGTCTCTGGGATTATGGCAGACGCTGCACAGAGCTGTCATTTCAGAGGCTTTTAGCACCTTAAAAGTGTGCGGCCTGTGACATGTGACACATGAAGGAGCGCGGGATTCAGCTTTTAATCTCTGGTAATGCATTGTATTCTTGAAATGCTCCATTTCTTCAGCGTGACATTTCCCGCATGTATCAGGAATATTCTTAAAATAAATAGGACTGTTCTCATCGTTTATTCCTTTCATGGATCCATGAGCTCCGACTTCATTTTTTGAACTCGCATCTCCTCCATGGCAGGCATCGCATGTTACGTAGTATTTTGAATGATCCGAATCAGACCACTGCTGGAAATTGTCCGAGGCTGTTTTCCTTATGATATCTTCATGGCATTCAAACGAACAGGAGATGTTTTTCACGGTATGGTTCATTCTTATTTCGTTCAACCTGTTCTGTTCGTCCGTAAACGGAGATAATGTCTTATGGCAGTCCACACAGGAGTTGTTAAGAGAGACAGAACTCGCTGCTCCTGCTGTGAGCGCGAAAAATACCAGTAATATGCAGCTTATTGACAATCTTAGAAAAAGCGTTTTTTGAGTCATTGTTTTTAAAAACATTTTTGGGTTCCACCGTTTTGTATTTTTAATATTATATCTACGATTGTATATTTCATGATCTCAGTTTATCCAATCTTCAAGCTATAACATAGTGCCCGTTTTTCATTATGGCAAGTTGGAATATATTATGATTTGAATGAATAAATACCTTGCGTTCTGCAAAGACCGCAAAGCAGAGCTTTAAGATGCCCTGCAATCAGTTTCTGACCAATCTGATATATCATTCCATATCTGCTTCCATATCCTTCCACGGCGGGAGTATATAGGTCAGGACCGCGAGAATGATAAACGGAGCTATCATTATTATCAAAGCAGGCAGTACACCCTCCTGGCTGAAGAAGATCGGTACATAGGTCATCGTCCCGCTCAAACTCTTTGAGATCTCCTGTCCCCCAATCACAATATTCCATCTCATGGCAAATACGCCTATCACTACAAAGATAGAAGATATTGCGATCATAAGGGTTTTCAGTTGTTCCCTGTTTTTCATGATCATTACCAGAATTAGAAGCACGAACGGGATAAATATCCCCATGGTCAGTTGAACGCCATAGAACGTGGTTGCGATCTTTTCTGATAGCAGCCTGTCTATGATCGCAATCTCTTCAAGCGACTCGTATTTCATGCTGACTATCTCGAGCAGTTCAAGAACTACGTCAAGTATCAGGAATATCCACAGGTAATGGGCGAGTGAAAAAAGGGTATCGTAGTTGAGAGCTTTTTTCCTTAACCATGAAGCAGTAATATAAAGAAGTATCAAGAGAGCTATACCTGACACGATCGCTGACATCAGGAATATGATTGGCATAAGAGGCGTGGACCACCAGGGGTTTGCTTTAATGCCACCAAAAATGAAACCCACATAACCGTGCAGGAACGCTGCTGACGGGATGCCTATGATGGCAAGTTTCCTTGCGAGTTTTTCATCATTATGAAGCGCTTTCTCAGATATGTCATAGGAAAAAAGAGCAAGCGAAGAATACATGAGCTTTTTCCAGCCTTTTAACTTAAGGGCGTTCTTAACGATATCTTCCCTGAATGACAGCCATATCTCAAGCAGCACTATTATCAGGTAAAATGAATAGATGTAACCAAAACCTGACATAGCTGATGTAAGGTGTGGCGTGAACATGATCTCAATACCCCTCAACGGATTTCCTAAATGGGTAACGAGAGGCGCCGTTGCAACTAGAAGGAAAGCCAGGGCTGTAAGAAGCGCGAACCTCGCCACCGGCTTTATCTCCTGCTTCCCGAAAACATGATAAAGCGATGATGCTATGAACGCTCCCGCAACAAGACCCGTTATATACGGGTATAGAACGATAAGAATGCTCCACTGAATTTCAGCTTCATTGGGGTATATGTATCCCCAGATAAGATTTTCTGCCGTCATTATCTCACTTCCCTGTCAAGACCGACGTAGTAGACTTTTGGTTTTGTTCCGAGGTCATGTTTTAGAACATTGATCCTTTCTTTGTCCAGTATTTTATTGACCTCACTTTCCTCATCTTTCAGGTCTCCGAATTTCCTTGCACCGACCGGGCATGCCTGGACACATGCTGGCAGTAGACCTTTTGTTATCCTGTGGTAGCACCAGGTACATTTATCCGCAGTCCCCTTCTCCAGGTTAAAATATCTTGCGCCGTAAGGACATCCCTGGATGCAGTACCTGCACCCAATGCAGTATTCATAGTCCACAAGGACCACGCCGTCTTCTGTCATGTACGTGGCGCCAACAGGACAGACCTGCACGCATGGCGGATTGTCACAGTGGTTGCATATCTTGGGAACATAGAACGCTTTTTTTATCTCTTCTGTTGGAATATCATCTGTAAATCCATCTATTCCCGCATTCGGAGAATCGATCTTAACAGTCTCCTCTCTTCCTTCTCTTGTTATCCTGTATCTTTCGATCCAGGTCCTGTATACAGGTTCATCAAAAGGAACATGGTTCTCAAGCTTGCATGCATTGGCGCACCTGCCGCACCCGATACATTTGTGGGTATCGACAATGTATCCCCAGTAATGCTCGTTCCAGTCGTATTCTTTATTTGAAGATCCTTCCTGGGCGCCCCCCATAGCGATGGACTCAATGATAGCTGTACCAGCCGCTGCTCCAAGAATAACCCTGCATCCGAATTTTGTAAAATCCCGTCTTGTAATATCCATAATTATGCCTCCTTATAAGAACCACGGCTTATGCGGGTTATGGCAGTAAGCGCATTTATTGTTCTCACCATGCGTTTCGGGGTCTATCTGGGGGAACTCAGAAGGTCTTGCCGCTCTTTTGAAGTGACACTTACCGCAAAACTCTCTTGAATCATCTGCGGGAGTGGGCATGACCCTTGTATCAATTACGTGATCATTTGTTGGACCGTGGCATGTTTCGCAATTCACGGTCTTGTGCCCTGAGTTTACCCATATCGAATATGTCGTCGTATGGCAATTTTTATCGCCACAGACTACCGAGCCGACATATCCTGCTGGCAGATCCCTGAGTTCGGCAACGGAATCACCTCTGTACCATCCATACTGCCCGAAAGACTCGGGAACAATTAAGGAACGGACAAAGAGAAATCCGATTATGACAACTACTAATATAAAAACTACTCTTTTCAAGTGTGGCTGCATTATTTATTCACCTGTAACCCTGATTCCATTGGCATTAGTCCCGGTTTTTTCTTATAAAGAACAATACAGCAGCCATTGATATAAGCGCGAAAATGCCATTAAATCCAGGTGTTTCCCTGGCTTTTGTCTTTGTGGGAGAAGGTGCTGGCGGGTTTACAATATTTTCCGCTCTTATGACTTCAGCATTTGCTGATTTCAGTTCGTCTTCGAAATGAGTGAGATTGAATTCGTGCCACATGACTGCCAGTGTACCCAGGGTTTCCAGTGCGTTATCAGCATGCTTCTGTGCCTGGACAGTGTCTGTCCCGTTCTGTTTTGCCCAGAATATGTCCTTGTTCGCCATTTCAATGTTGAATTTCAGTTTATTCACATTTCCCAACAAATACTCTGCTTTGACTGGTATATCAAACGGCGCAACTTTTTTATAGAGTGAATGGCAGGTCCCGCAGAAATTCCTAAATTCTTCAGGATTAAGCAATGTGAACCTGTGGGGTGCATGGCATGTGGTGCATGTTGGAGCAAGTTTTAGCGCTTCAAGTTTCTGGTAATGTTTGCTGCTCTGGAAATTGGTAAGTTCTTTTGAATGGCATTTTCCGCAGGTATTCGGAACATTTGTATAATAAACCGGGCTTAGCGTATCAGTTCGTGCAACAATGTTCTTATGCGCCCCTGTTTTATCTGCAACCTTAGGGTTGCCATCGTGGCAAACCTCACAGGTAACTCCTTTCAGGGCATGCGTTGACTCAGACCACTGCAGGTAATTTGCAGTTGCAAGCTGCCTTACGCGGTCTTCATGACATTCAAGCGAACATGTCACGTTCTTTTCAAGATGTTCTACTCTATACTGGTTAAACTGTTTCTGTATCTCGATAAATGGAGAAATTGTCTTATGACAATCGATACATGAATTATCTGAAGCGGTCACATTCGGAACAATAAGAAAAAAAACACCAGTTATTATTATAAATATCCCCAATCTCATTTGCATTTTTTCCTGCCTTCTTTTTTATATTACGTTTTTACGCTTTTGACGTTTTTATAGTTATGCGTTTTTAAGATACGTTTTTAGGTTTTCCACAACTATTGTTTTGTATAAATAGCTTTTGGTTTTTTTGGAGTAGAGTTCAATTCCATTAATAAGCCATAGATAAATGATTTAACTTAAAACCTCATTTAAAATGATGTGCAAAAAGAGTTCAGAAAACTTGTTACGATAAACGATGCAAATAGGATAATAGAAAGTCTCGGCATCAGCGCTGGCATTTCTGAGGTAAAAATCCAGGATGCTTCAGGGCTAATCCTTGCAGAGGATGTTTTCTCGGAAGTGGATGTACCCCCTTTTGACAGGGCTGCAATGGACGGATTTGCTGTTCGCGCATCTGACACTTTTAAGGCTCGCGAGGATAGACCCGTTTCTTTAAAGCTTGCGGGTTCTATCCTTCCGGGAGTAAATCCAGATATTCAAATAAAAGAAGGAGAAGCCGCAGAAATAGCCACAGGCGCAGTCATGCCTGCTGGCGCTGACTCTGTTGTGATGGTGGAGTACACAAGAATGGATAGGGATGTGCTGGTATTGCGTCCGGTATCTATCAATGAAAATGTTATGCATGCTGGCGCTGATATCATGGCTGGTGAGAGGCTGCTGAAGAAGGGAACTTCTCTTGTGTCCAGGGAAATTGGGCTGCTTGCTGCCGCAGGCAGGCGTACTGTTAAGGTGAACCGGCTTACAGCGGGCTTGATCTCCACGGGCAACGAACTTGTTCGACCAGGGGATGAACTCCAGCCAGGGCAGATATATGATATAAATTCCTTTTCTATAGGTTCTGCAGTAAAAGAATGCGGTGGGGAGCCGGTTTACTTCGGAATAATAAAAGACGAAAGGAAGGAAATGGAAAGTGCTCTTAAAAAAGCGGCAGATGCGTGCGATATAATACTTACTTCAGGCAGCACATCAGCAGGAACGGGTGACATGATGTACAGGATAATAGGTGATAACGGCACCCTTCTTGCTCACGGGATCGACATTAAACCGGGTAAGCCTGCGATAATAGGTAAGGTTTTCGGGAAACCGGTTTTCGGTCTTCCCGGATATCCTGCATCATCGCTTACGATTTTTAATGAATTTATCGCTCCTGTGATAAGAAAAGCAATAGGGAAAAAACAGGAACGTCTGAAAGTGCAGGCGAAAATTGCATCCCGCATCCGGACTGATGGGCGAAGCCAGCTTCTTCCTGTGGGGCTTGTGAGGGGATTGGCGTATCCCATAGAAAAAGGCTCTGGCGCCATAACCACGCTTTCAGAGGCAGACGGTTTTATCGAGATACCATCAGAGACTGAGATGATAGAGGCAGGCGAAGGCGTGGAG
Source organism: Methanobacteriota archaeon (assembly GCA_018899795.1). The sequence continues at coordinate 2,234 of JAHIHJ010000165.1, read as the reverse complement.
GTAACCCTGTTTGGGGAAATAGAGACACCTGAGCTGCTTTTCGTTGGCAGCCACTGCCTGGGGCTCGATGTACTTGCAGATGTCGCCGGACTTAACATGAGGGTAATCAATACCGGTTCATCCGGGGGCTTAAGCGCAATACGCAACGGCACTGCGGACATCGCAGGGGTGCATCTTCTGGACGAGTCAGGAGAATATAATATGCCATTCCTTGAGAGGTTCGGTATTAAGAAGGCTGTGCTTGTCAAAGGCTATCTCAGGGAACAGGGCTTGATAGTAAGAAAGGACAGCGGTATCACAGGTCTTGAGGATATTCTTGATATGAGGTTCATCAACAGGAACACAGGTTCAGGAACACGGGTTCTGGTGGACTTGAAACTCAGAGAGATAGCCGCGGTAAAAGGAATATCTTTTGAGGAGCTTGTCGGCAGCATTGAAGGTTATAACACAGAAGCGAAAACGCACAGTGCAGTCGCAGCAGCAGTAAAATTGGGAAAAGCAGATGCCGGTGTGGGGATCCGGACTGTCGCTGAACTGAACGGTCTTGATTTCATCAAGATCGCGGATGAGGAATACGATCTTGTAATACCTCAGGAACTTCTGGAAAGCAGGGAGATAAGTATTTTACTGAAAGCGCTGAGAGGAAAGGAGTTTTCGGATAAAATGCCTCATGGATTACGCACTTATAAGAGAACGGGTGAGATCATCTCTGGTTATGGTGAAGTTCGAAAATCACGAAAATATCTCTGAGAAACAAAACCGCAGATTAGTTGCTCCGCATCCGCGTTTATCTGCGGCTAATTATTCATATATTTTAGAATTTCAGGGTCAGCTTCAGACGTCAGGCATACCTTCCGCGGGACTCTATCTCACTGACCCTCTTGATCACTTCATCTGCGCCCGGGAACGTCCGTTCGTATCCTTTTTTAAATGCTTCGATAAGCTCTTCGTGTCCCTCATGTGTACTTTCAAAAGTCTGGAAAAGCACATGTATATCCACGCCTCTTGCTTCCACCATCCCGTCAATGTAGGCAAGTCCGAAGTCGATAAGGAATAACTTCCCGTCCCGGAACATGATATTTGATGTAGTAAGGTCGCCGTGCACGATACCACAGGAATGGAGTTTCCCGATAAGTTCGCCTGCCTGTTCTGAGAGCGCTGGAGTTATGATATTTTTAAGAGGATCTCCATCGATATATTCCATCTTTATCTCAAAATCAGTTACGTCCCTTATTATCGGCGTGAGGACGCCGCATCTTCGAGCCTCTGAAATAAGTCTTGCTTCAGTACGCGTCCTGTCGCGCCTTAAGGTATCGTCGATCTCTTTAAGCCTGTAGCGTTTATGAACCCTTGTCTTGATTATGGTTTTGCCGTCAAGCGATATCACGGCTTCAGCGCCGCTTGCGATCATCTCCATTTGACCACCACCTCATCAGGTCTGAAATCAGGATTAACACGGGAGTCAGGCACAGGCGTCCTGTAGCCTGCTTTATACATCAACAGTCCGAGATAGGCTATCATGGCTCCGTTATCGCCCATGAACCGCTTCTCAGGTACATAGAACTCAATGCCCCTGTCCTCGCACATCATCCCAAGCATCTCGCGAAGGCGCATGTTCGCGCCAACGCCGCCTGCAAGAAGCACCTCGTTTTTCCCTGTATGCGCTACAGCCCGCTCTGTCACTTCCACAAGCATTGCAAAAGCCGTCTCCTGGAATGAGTGGCAAACATCGGGCAGGGGGTGTTTTTTATGAGCATCCTGCGCTGAGGTAGAGAGACCCGAAAAAGAAAAATCCATGCCTTTTACCGTATATGGAAGAGGGATATACCGCGCTGCCTGCTTTGCAAGTTCTTCAATCCTGGGACCACCTGGATGCGGCAGTCCCACAGACCTTGCGAATTTGTCAAGAGCATTCCCTATGCCTATATCAAGCGTCTCCCCGAAGACGCGGTAGTATCCTGCCCTGTAAGCCAGTACCTGTGAGTTCGCCCCGCTGACATATAGCGTTACAGGGTCGCGAGCCGGGGTCTTCCATCTACCAACCTCGATATGAGCTATGCAGTGGTTCACTCCGATGAGCGGCACATCCAGGAACATGGCGAGAGCCCTTGCAGCGGTCGCCACTGTGCGAAGGCACGGTCCGAGACCCGGACCCTGGGAGAAAGCAACAGCATCAATGTTATTCCCGCATTTTTTGAAAGTTTCCCTGACCACTTCACCGATATGGCTGGCAT
>JAHIHJ010000164.1 GCA_018899795.1 Methanobacteriota archaeon | reverse complement strand
TGGAACGGGTCGAGCGTGTGAAAATCAGGCTTGGGCATCAGCTTAGGATATGGCACCTGAATTTAACAGGAATTTCTGAAAAAACATTAGAAATGATAGGGTTTAAGGATTTACTAAAGGAAACTACAGCTGTTGATTTTAAGTTGTAGGGGGGAAAATCAAAACTGTTCAGGTAGTGAAAGAATGGCTCATCAAGCCTGACGTGAAATAAACCGAAGCATTTTTGAAAATCAGTTGAAAATCTCTTCCAGATATAATTTGACGGTCATTACGTCTGCGTTAAAAAATTCAGCAGGATCTCATCAAGCTGTTTTCTATCCGAATACGACTTTGCAGTTACATAACCCGTTGTATTTCCAAGCACCATTGCAGAAGCATTAGCTCCATCTTCATAGAGGCACAGAACAGGTTTTTTATGCTTTGCAGCATGGCATATCTCGTATCCCACGCCAATTGATGGGACTGTTATTTCTGCAATGACGCGATCGCTTTCTTCTATCCAGTTCGCATCTTTTTCATATATCTCCTGCTCTGTCATTTTAGCTTCCACTTTTTGAAGACCCTCTGCAGCCACATGCTCGCTGATGACTGTGTAATTCATGGATTTCAGTAAGCCGATGATGTATCGATATGTCGGGATCAGCTGCCTCCCGCCCCGGATTGAACCTGCAAAGAATATTTTCATAAAACACCTCTGAAATAATGACCTGTTGTATATTCACCGAATTCACTGCATTTCATTTTGACATCACGATTATCTATAGCTTCCCTGTAAGCTCTTGTTATTATTTCTGTTTTTTCCCTGTCATACGTTCTTGCTTCTATCCTCAGGCAATCAACTCCAGCTTTGATCAGGTCTGGCACATGTTCAAGCATGCACAGTTCACGCGAATTCATTATATATGTTCTTCCCTGCAAATCGGTTTTTACAGGAAAGATAAAACCTTTTTCATCTTTAAGGCATACCCCACCAGCATCTTTTAGAAATAGTCCTCTGGGAATATCGTGCTCTGAGACCATCAGAGGGAAATTTCCTTGTACGATATATTCTGTTGAGCCGTAAGACGTCATATTTTTTATTTCTTTCAGCGTGAGTTCAGGCGAGAGTGTTACCCTAGAACTGTATCTTAAAAGATGTTCCATTGTAAGCATGTTGAAGATATTTAAGGGATGATCAAGGACTATCAAAGCTGTGGGATCCATCATGCGCAGATGATATAGGACACCGGGGTTAGCAACAAGGAAACCATCCGGAGACAAATCATTTTGCGTTCTTTGCGCTGAAATAAAATCCGGTAATTCATTAATATTTTTAATTATTCGAGGTGTGCTAAAGAAGACTTTGACATTCTTTTTCGTTCCATATTCAATTGCAGATTGGTGATCTTCCCTTTCAACAAATGTTTGACCCCCAAAATAAACCACATCTGCGCCGCCATCAACCGCTGCCTCAAAAGATTCGATGGAACTGGTATTTACAGATAAAATCGGACTTCCTGGCTTGACGAGCTTTTGCCCGTACGAAATAATCGGTTTGTCGCATTGCCTTTTCCACTTCCTGGTGCGTTCCTGCAAAAGTCTGTCGATCCCTTCCCTGCGTAGAGAGTTTATCTCGGAAACAGGTATGAATATGTTCTCATCTATTTCAAGATCGATCTCCTGAGCCTCAAAAATAGTATTCCCGAGTTTTTTTAACTGCTCTGCGATCGCGCTCTTTGAAATTGGTTTACTCTCTGCAATGCTTGCGCTGCTGCCCTGTATCTTGATCCCGTTCTCAGCATCGCTGATACAGAGTTCGACCGGCTCACCAGCATGAGCTTTAAATGACATTTTTACCGGAATTTTTATGGTATTTTTTACTTCAAGCGTTGCCATAAGCAATGAATCGTATGTCTTGAAAACAGGCTCTCCTGTTTCCACCTCATCCTCCAGAGGCAGATTGACCGTTGAACCCCGATCCGCAATGTTTACCATTTTTTTGCCGATAAACATGCTTTTCACGGTCACGCCTGTATCCCGCACCCCTATCCCGATGCCGTCCCCTGTCCGAAGCGGCGCCGTGAGGTTTATAGATACCATTCTTTTTCGCGGCTCGTAATCAGCTACCGTTCCAAGACGGGTTCCAAGGTTATGCGGGTACTTCCGGCTCATCAATTCACTGCCGGGATTCCCGAAAAAGTAACCTGTAGTGAATCCCCTGTTGAAAAGCTGGAGCAGGGTATGTTTTTCATCGTGAGTTACCTGAAACTTTGAAGGAGATTCATGGTACCTGTCGATAAGCCTTCTGTAAATCCGCACCACTCCTGCGACATATTCAGGGCGCTTCATTCGTCCTTCTATCTTGAATGAATCGATACCCGCATCAACCAGAGCAGGGATATGTTCGCTCATGTTGAGGTCTTTCGGGCTCAGGAGATAACCTTCAACTTCGCCTGCCCGATATTTTTTCCTGCACGGCTGTGCGCAGTGCCCGCGGTTGCCACTCCTTCCTCCTATCATGCTGCTCAATAAACACTGACCCGAATATGAGAAACACAGGGCGCCGTGTATGAATGTTTCAATTTCCATACCTGTCTCTGATTTGATCTGTTTTATTTCCTGAAGCGACATCTCGCGCGCCAGAACCACACGCTTTACGCCCATGTCCTGCAGGAACTTTACGCCTGCCGCATTGTGAATTGTCATCTGGGTGCTGGCGTGGACAGGAAGCTCTGGAAGCTGCTCTCGTAATAATTTCAGTATGCCGATATCCTGCACTATGACAGCATCGGCGCCTGCATTGCAGAGGAACTGGAGATAGTCGGCAGCTTCGTCAAGCTCGGCATCCTTAATTAATGTGTTCACTGTCACATATGCCCTGACGCCTCTTGCATGCGCATGGTCTATAGCCCAAAGAAGCTCCTCGCGGTTAAAGTTCGATGCGTATTGCCGCGCAGAAAAAAGCGTTCCGCCGAAATACACGGCGTCTGCGCCGTTCTCGACTGCTGCGATGAGGGATTCTTTGCTGCCTACGGGGGCGAGGAGTTCGGGGGTGTGCATGTAGTGATAATATAATTGATATGTTAAAAGTATTCTTGTTAATAGATGAAGGGAGGTTTTACCTCAAGGACACTGTTTATTCCTTCGAGGTTGATGATTATGAGTATTTTTTTGATACATTCATTGAAGGTTTCAGGAATGTCGCGGGTGATGAGATGACAGTATATGAATGCATGAAGCCTGATGCTGTATAATTTGATCGGAAAATTTCGCGTTTCAGTCAGGAAATCCCGACGGGCTCGACACCGAAACCCTGCGGGTTCTCGACTCCGCGCACACGTATGCCTGAGGGCACACGTGGACGTGTCCTCGAAAGACCTGCTGTATAAATCCCACTCAGCACACCCATGACATGGGATGCAAGGAAAACGATATCAGCGAAAATTTTCTGGGGCATCCTGTCACCGAAGACTTTATCAGTCTTCATTCACATTTGAGGGTTACTATTTTCACTCCGCAGCGGGGTAGGGTAGTCAGGAAATCCCGACGGGCTCATAACCCGTAGATCCATGGTTCGAATCCATGCCCCGCTATCTGT
>JAHIHJ010000163.1 GCA_018899795.1 Methanobacteriota archaeon | reverse complement strand
TGCCTTGTCGAGAACGACGAAGAGCCGCCGCGCGAATTGAACGCCGAGGCTGTGGATCTTGCGCTCACGATCGCCAGGATGCTCAACATGCACATCGTGGATGAACTATACACAATGCGCAAGATAGTTATTGACGGCTCCAATACATCCGGCTTCCAGAGGACAGGACTTGTTGCTACCGGCGGCTACATAGATTCATCCGCAGGTCGTGTGGGGATAGACGTGCTATGCCTTGAGGAAGAAGCTGCGCAGAAGGTAGAGGACAGGGGCGACTCTGTTATATATTCTCTTGACCGCCTTGGCATCCCGCTTGTGGAGATAGGCACGGCTCCTGATATTGTTTCTCCTGCGCATGCCAGAGAGGTTGCAGAGAAGCTCGGCATGATCCTGCGTTCAACCGGGAAAGTGAAGCGCGGTCTTGGCACAATACGGCAGGACATCAACATTTCGATAGCAGAAGGCGCAAGGGTGGAGATAAAAGGAGTGCAGGAACTGGACCTGATAGAGACGATCGTGGAGCGTGAAGCTGCAAGGCAGGTGGCTCTCCTTGAAATAAAGAAAGAACTCAATACGAGGAAGGCTGCGGTATCTGATAAAATAATAGATGTGACCTCGGTATTTGCAGGCACTACATCCAAAGTAATATTGAAAGCATTAAAAGGCGGCGTAGTATATGCGGTCAATTTGCCGGGATTCTCAGGACTTGCTGGCAGGGAACTCCAACCAGGCAGACGGCTTGGGACCGAGTTCTCTGACCGTGCCAAGAAATCCGGCGTGGGTGGAATATTCCATACGGACGAATTACCTAACTACGGTATTACGGAAGAGGAAGTAAAAGCGCTTCGCAGCGCCGTGGGAGCGCAGGAGAATGATTGCGTTGTAATGGTGGCAGATGCACAGGAAAAAGCGAAAGGAGCGATGGAAGCTGTCATTATTCGTGCAAGGGAAGCGCTTGAGATAGTTCCAGAAGAAACGAGGCGGGCTCTCCCTGAGGGCAATTCTGCATACATGAGACCTCTTCCAGGAGCGGCGCGCATGTATCCTGAGACCGATGTTCCTCCTGTTGAAATAACGATGGAGCGGATCAACGGCATTAAATTACCTGAACTCATCGAGGATCGCATACCAAGATACATGAAACAGTTCAAATTGAACGAGGAACTTGCAGGTCAGATAGCGCGGTCAGGGAATTTCGTTCTTTTTGAGAGAATAATGCAGCAGGTTCCTGATGTTAACGCCAATGTTGTTGTACGCACGCTTGAAACAGTCCTGTATGAGCTTGAGAAAGAAGGGGTGAATGTCAATAATATCAAAGAAGCTCATCTCCTTGAGCTTTTCAGGCTCCATGCAGGCGGAAAGATCCCGAACGAAGCTGTCGGCGGAGTCCTGAAATTGATAGCAGGTAAGCCTGAATTGACCGTGGAAAAAGCGATCGAATCGCTTGGTATAGGGGTGGTTGATAACAGAGAACTTGAAAATGCCATTGATAAAATAATTGTATCAAGGACGGATTTTATCAAAGAAAAAGGAATGAACTCGGTTGGTCCTCTGATGGGGATCGTAATGAAAGAACTCAGGGGAAAGGTAAGCGGTCAGGAGATAAGCAGTCTCTTAACAGAGAAAATATCGAAAAAATTAGAAACGCTTAAGTGAATGGTCTGCTTTCACCAAAAATCATGCAGATCACGATGAAAAATGTTTTATTAATTTCAATATTATTTCTCACTTTTTCGGTCGCTATTTCCGGCGCCACCGAGATCACACTGAACAATATCCAGAAACCCGACAGCGCAATTCTTTTTATTGTGGACGGGCTAAGTTCTTCGTATTTTTACCCTGAACTGACGCCTTACGCCATTGATGAAAGCGAGATATCAAAAGCAGTTACCCCCAATCTGACATCTGGAACAAGACTTCTGGACATCAGGACGCCGAACCCTTCGACAGGTCCTGCCCATTCTATCATAGTGACAGGTTATTCCGGGGCTAACGAAGAAATAGTTGGCTATTCTGATGCTACTATATATGATATTACAAGGCAGCACGGTTTCGTGAACCTTGCTGTAATGCAGAAAGGGGATTTCCAGAACCTTCGCAATGAGCAGGATATAATATTGTTCGCGCAAAACAATTCGATAGATGAGCCGCTGATAACTATCCAGGCAAATAAAGCTCCTTCCGGCATCTACGAATTAATGAATGACTGGAAGATGAAACTGCCCGGGTATCTTGATAATAAAAAGGGCAGGGAGAAATATTCAGCGTACAATAAATGGGGTATAGACGCGGCGAACGCTGTTGCAGGATACATGAAAAAGAACCACCCTTCACAGAAATTCCTCATGACAGTGAATGTGGGAGCCATAGACAGCGGGGGGCATAATCTCGGGGAAGATGATTATTACCTGCTGATAGAAGACCTTGACAGGGATATCTATCCATTATATACTACTGCAAAAGAGAATAATATCGCTCTTTTTTTCACGGCTGACCACGGCATGTCTTTTGCAGCAAAAAACGCCAAAAGAGGAGGGCATGCCTCAGGAAAATATTCTGTCAGGCAGGAAAGTCTCAGGATACCGCTTGTCATAATGTCCTCAAATACCGTTACGGGAATATTTAATGGGGAATACCGCCAGGGGGATATAGCTCCAACGCTCCTTAGCGTGCTGGACCTGCCAAACAGCCTCCAGTACTCAGACGGAAAACCCATCAAAGTAAAAAAATATGCCACCATATTTGTAAAAGCTGATAAAGAATACAGCGTTTCGTTATGGAACGATGGCAAGAAAGTATCAGAAAGTTCAGGATCAGAGCTTATTTTCACGGGGATACCCCTTAATACGAACTATACGTTAAAAGCTGTCGGGGCTGATAAAACGCATGAGGAACGCCTGTTCCTTGATTCAGACAAGCTGCTTGAGTTCAATTCAGGAAAGGGTCTGGATTACAGGGGGATAATTGCGATAATCTTGATAATTGTAGTCATTATTGGAGGACTGTTGATAATAAGAAGAATAAAGGATTGATGTCACAAAGGGTTTAAAAGCAAGCAGTAGAAAGCTTTGGCGCCGAATAAAGAAGAACGGTTACCCTCCCTCTCTCTTCCAAGAACCGTACGTGCGGCTTTCACCGCATACGGCTCAAGTATTTGGTCACCCTTTAAATCGGGCAGAATTCATTTTGCTCAGACAGTTAAATGCTTGCATTGCCCTGTCGTGCATGGTTGGGATGCTTAAAGGTCGTTTTTCCTTCTTACCATATTGTCCTGAGGGATTTTCAGGATCGACATGATACGATTTTTATAGTTAATCCTGTAAATCCTGTCGATCCTGTCTGAAAAAGGATTCATTCTGACAGCGTCACGCTCTCCACATAGATGTTCGTATCCCCCAGAAGCGGGAGAAATTTATCAGTGGCAAGCGTGACATTTATTGTGTGTACGCCTGGCGCCAGAGTGATCCTGGGAAATATCCTGACAAGTGATGTCTCGCTGTCTATAATTTCTTCACCTGCCTTTATTCCATCGATATGTATAGAGGCATTCGCCCACCACGTACCCACGAATGGCACTGAGAACATCGTACCATTCCCCCTGAAATAGATACCATACTCAAGTGTCTGATCGGTCGTAAAAGAGGCTGTCAGTTCATCATCTTCGCTGTACAACCATTTTTCGAAATTCAGGACTATTGGCACATGCTTTACTGTCAGATAAGTAGAGCCCGGATTCAGCCCCGAAGAACTTGCAGTGATCAACACAGTGCCCACCTCATCCGAAGTGATATTCGTTCCCGCCCTGCCATTCACTGTCGTTAAATTCGTGCGCCCCAATGTCCCGCCAGAAACTGTCAGGTTCACTTCAACACCATCCTTTGCTGCATTGCGTCCTCTTTCATCCTTCAACTGTACAATGACGTTGGCATATGTGACCCCATCCGCAGGTATCCAGTTCGGGTCAACAGATACCCATACCCTGTTCGGAAGCACTGTGGGGTCATAGGGATATATGAAAGCATCCAGGTCGTCCGTGAAATGAGAAAGTATGTACCTTTCCTTTGAGACTGGGTCGTACACAAGTTCGAAAGTTATCTCTGATCTTCCGCCGCCCCTTATCACGACGCCGAACTGTTTACCATCCTCCCTGTTCATCACCCACCGCCCGTTCTCAAAGATACCTTCGCGTATCTCTATATTTTCATCAAGAGGGATTATTTTCTTACCCGCACTTGTTCTGTAAATTATGACGTTCCCACTGTCGGTGAGCAGGTCTTCCCGCGTGTTCGTCAAATTGCCATCATTATCAGGGTCAGGGTCAGCCCCGAAAGCCAGGTATCCGGTATCTTCTGGAAGAACTATTTTGTAAGTGCGAATATTCCCTCCCGGTGAAGCGGGATCTATCAGGTTACGCGCCGCGCCGGATTGCATTGCAGCCATTGAGACTTTGATCGTCCCTGTCTGCTTTTCAAGGGTATCCGTTGTGATACCGGGTTTAATATTGGATATCCCGATAACAACAAGGGCAATGATCGCTCCCGTCATCATCACATACACTACGAAACGCAAGGGGATCTCCATTGTCCCGCGCTCATCACTGATAAACGAAACCATATATTGTCTGCTTTGAGATTTCCAGAGCATATAAATCGTTTTATATTGATCCCGCGTCCACAGAAATATGCTTTAACTATTATAAAAATATTAATGTGAAACCTATATATATCAATATCATAGTCATCCAGAATCCATTAGAATGGTGAAATTTGTGAATAAAAATAGTGAGGGAACGATAACAGGCGTGGACATTCACGGCAGGATCGAGGCATTTGACCAGAGCGTGAGAAGCGTTGAAAGTCGCCTGAGGGCTGTGGAAAGGCGGCTGTCATACAAAGCAGGTGGGAATGGCGGAGAACAGGGCGCCTTGCAGGGATATGATATCCACGATGAAATTGAAGCATTGACAGGTCAGATCGCTATTCTGGTCAGATCCGTAGATGAGATAAAAAACACCGGGAAGGTAAACGTCCTGACCGAAATAGAGCGCAGGATATCAAAGCTTGAGAACGTGAATAAAATAACAATAGGTAAAATAAAAGTGCCCCTGGAATTATCCGGTCTGATAGCTGCACTTGTACTTCTCGTCACCGGATACCTGGTTTTTGCAAATGAATGGGGGATCATCAGATCTTCTTATTACCCTATATCCATTGGGATTATTTTTGGTGCGGTCGTCATTGCAAAGTTCGTAATGACGAACAGAGAAACAGGTTGATAATATTTTCACAACACCCACTACATTTCGAAAGATTTATAATGTATAATATGATAGTCCGTTAAAACTATTCATATTAGTTTTTAATGGTGATTTCAGGATAATAAAGGAGGATTAAATAAATGGTATTAGACTTGACCATGAGTATGGCTATACTTGCACTCATGGGAGCGCTTGCTACTATTGCTGGATGCCTTGAGGATTTAGAATCCGATGTTGGCTCCCAGAGCAATCCTAACTCCCAGGTACAATTAGCCCCTCAGATGAATTTTCTGCATAGAATATACAACAAAGCGGTTTCAGGCGAACCTGTAAGCAACGGTATGTCTGCTGTGATCTCAGGTACGGTAACTGTAGTGTTACTGGACAAGGGATTCTTTTTGCTGACAGCAATAGCCTTAGGCGCATTAGTAGGAGCAATAGTGCTGGGCATCTTTGCGACCACTTCATACGCAGGCAGGGTAGCCAGCCAGGCAAGGTTC
>JAHIHJ010000162.1 GCA_018899795.1 Methanobacteriota archaeon | reverse complement strand
GAAGCTTTGCCTCAGGGAAGCGCTCCTGCAGCCAGTGCGCCTGTTTGTGGAAGTAATGCACCTTCTTGAGCTGCTCGACAGCCTCTTTTCGGGATTCATCAAGCGCCTTTCGACCAATGCTTGTTTCGCGGCTCACCCAATGTTCACTCCCTTTTGCCTTCAGCTCATTTTCGCAGATATCAATAAGCCGACTCACCAGCTTGAATAAGAGGTCAACCTGCCTTACAAGATCGCGGCTCTGCTCAGAAAGCGGCGCGAGTCTTTGCGCACTCTGGCGCAATCCGGCATTATCCCGCGATGAGGATTTCCAGGCAGTTGCAGCATCATCAAGCACCTTTTTGTATGTTGTGTTATCATTTATGAAAGTAGTCCGGATGCCTCTTAACTCCTTCAGGGTTTCGGCATGAGCGGCGTCATCAGGCAGCTTCTTAAGGAACGGCTCAAGTTTTTCCAGCAAATTAGCCAGCTTTTGAATGAAACCCTCAACTGGAGCAGCCGAGTTTTTCGCCTCTGTAATTGTGGTATCAAGGTACTCCTCAACCAGTTTCAGGAAACGCTCTTCCTGACCGCGATATAGCCAGACAATGCTTGTTAGGTTCTTGCGCTGCTCTGGGCTAAAATCATATATCTTTCGCGTGACTTTACGATAAACATTGCGCGCATCGATCATTAGCACTTTGTCACGCATCTTTTCAGGCTTATTCCTGTCCAGGAACCAGAGCTCACAGGGCACAGTTCTGGTATAAAAGAAATTTGAGCGGATAGACATCATCGCATCGACATACCCTGTCTCGATCAGCTTCTGGCGTACCTTTGCTTCACCACCGCCTGCGCTTGATGCCTGGGAAGACATCACAAATCCAGCCCTTCCATGCTCGTTCAGGTAGCTGTAGAAATAGGATATCCACAGGTAGTTTCCATTGGATACCGCACCTTTTTTGTTCACGCCCGGCAATCCAAATGGAAGACGCGGATCATTCTTTATCTTCTCGGCATCCACTTCATCCACATTAAACGGAGGATTAGACATTACGAAATCTGCCTTGCCAATCATCTCATGCGGATCTTCATAATAGGTGATCGCCTTCTGGATATTGCCTTCCAGACCATGAACAGCAAGGTTCATCTTTGCCAGGCGAATGGTTACAGGGTTTTTCTCAAGACCATAGAAAGTAGCTTGCTCAGTCGGGTTCTTATGTGACAATTCCATAAAATGAGAGCTTTGTACGAACATTCCTGCTGTACCGATCGCAATATCAAGTATCTTTCCATGATTTGGTTCAATGACGTACACGATCATCTGGACCAGCGAGACCGGAGTTAAGAATTCACCGCCATCATGCGCCTTCTGATCGGCAAATCCTGTCAGGAAATACTCATAGATGCGCCCGAAGATGTCACCAGATGCATTTTTCAGCGCAGGATCGTTAAAAGTACGCAGGAGCTGACCCAGAACATTATTATCCAGTTCCTGATATTCAGTTTTGGGAAGTACACCGCGCAGATTTTCATAATCCAGCTCAATGGATTCCATTGCCGTAATCATAGCCTGGGCGCGATCAGCGCTATCTGGCAATTCCACTATATAGTCAAACTGCGCCTCCGGCTTAAGATATATGGCGCTCTTTCGTGAGAAATCCTCTTTTGTGAGAGGTTTTGTTTTACCTGCGCGCGTTGGCATGGAGGCTTCGATCTGATCCTTCACCATCAGATAGCGGCTGTAAGCATGCCTGAGGAAAATAAGCCCCATCACTGGCATGAAGTATTCGTTGCTTGCATAGTTGGAGTTTGCACGCAGGTTATCAGCGCTTGCCCATAGACGCTTTTCAATTGCTTCGATGTTATCCAATTGTGTCATTGTTTTATATCATTTACTTGAACCATCATTATATCTTCTTAATATATTACCAACGATCTCCTCAAATAGATCATCAAGAGTCTTCTGTTCATAAGACTTTGTCTTTTTTGAAGTTTTCTTCTTCTTGCCTTTTCGTATTTTTTCAGGCTGAACCATAGGTTCATCCTCTGAGAAGATCTTTTGAGTGGCGTTCAATATATCAATATTCTGCATGAGATAAAGATAATCTTCCCTCTGCGATGCATTCTTTAGCACTGTGTAAGCAAGGTTGATCTTAGGAGTTTTTTCAAGTGTTCTATATTTTTCGCGTATAACTTTTTCAATTTCTTTTTTATCATCGGGCAGCGAATTTTTATCAACACCAAGCGTTGAAAAAAATGTCTCCTTATTCGGAGGCAGATATTGCAGCCAATCCTGGTTTGATTTAAGTATCTCATAGAGACGTACTTTGAATTTTTCCATATCTTCGCTATTACACAGCCCGAATAATACGGTCTTCTCAAACAGGTTCTTATCAAGACCTTCCCATCTTTTTTTCCGGTTCATCCTTTTTTCGATTTCCGATCTATCCCCGAATTTCAACATAAAGTGCATCACAAAATCGTATTCTTCGCGCGATGCGGTATTGCCAAGGATCTCAAAGATTTTCTTATATAAATACGAACCCGAATCGCAGCGCTTTTTTATTTCTTCGATTGAAGAATCATGATCAAGTCCTGCTATCTCATAAAGATCAGGCATCCCGTTCATATAAAAATCCATATAAGTTTTATAACGGGGCAATAAAGGTCTCATCCTGACGAATTCTTTTTCCGCATTTATGCAAAGGGAATGTATCCTGATCATCTCGTTCTTTTCCAATGGGGGCATGCACTTTGTCATCTGCTCAAATACAAAAAGCAGTTCATCGTACTCTTTTTGAAGTTTCGGATCGCTCAAGACAATCAGCGCTTCATCGATGATATTCTGGGGAAAACCTGAAAATGCGGATTTCTGGTCATATGCCTTTTTCACTTCATCTATTCCACTTCCTTTCGGGATGCCAAGCACGCAATAGAACGTGGGAGCTCCGCCAAGAAGTTCATCCGTCCATTCGGGATGCTTTTCCTCGAACCGCTCGAATTTATCAAGGAACCTGCCGACCCTGTGCGCATCCATATGTGCCCCACCTGCTTTCCAGTAGGGATCGTCTTCGATAGAAATATCTTTTATTACCTCAGGAAGCCTTTCTTCCCGTGATTTTTTCTTATGCTTGCTCATTTTGTCTTATTTCTAAAGCGCTGCCCCAGGTTACTTTTGCTTCAGAGATACATTGAGTATCCTTAAGCTCAATATCATCAAAGAAAATATTATCAGTTCCACACATCAACCCTTTTTGTTCCAGTTCTGTTTTTAAACTCATTATGGTTTGTCCCGGATTCAGGTAGAGACTTAAAGCGTCGCGGGTTGAGACGTTGGTTACGCTTACTTCGATGCTTTCCTGACCGAACAATTTCTTCATCCATTTGTTTTTTTCCTTTTTCGAAAGCCTGCTTCGGGCTTCCATTTTCACTGACCTCTGATTGCCAGAAATCTTTTCCACAGCCGTAACATTCAATATCCCGAATTCTTTTCCCACTTCGAAACTTACATCGACCCGATCCAGGAATGCAGGCATGGGTTCAACAGATATGAAGAAATCACCAAGATGCTCATTGTCTTGCGCCAT
>JAHIHJ010000019.1 GCA_018899795.1 Methanobacteriota archaeon | reverse complement strand
GTTTGATTTATGGGGAAGCTATGAAATAATTGTTTTTCTGAATATATGAACCGGTTATCGGTTGAGTTTGGGATTTGTGGTTGAGATAAAAGTTGGGTTTTAACACACTCTGATGTACTGATAGTGCTGAAGCCGAAAAAGCTCAACGAAGCTCATGCTGCCATGATCGGCGCGGCGCTGACTGCATTCCTGCTGCTTTCGCCTTACCAGGTACTCGAAGCGCTGGGCATTTCGACACCAGCTATGCCTGTGCCTCTTGTGACCACCTGGAACGTGGTCATTATTCTTGTCACACTGATGGTCATCTCGACCATTCTTGATGATCACGGGTTCTTCGAATACTGCGCATACAGGGCGATCCACGCCTCAAAAAACAATGGCGAGCGACTTTTTTTATATACATTCCTTGTGGTCTCGTTCATATCGGAAATCTTACTAATATCCTCATTGGCGACAGCTTCAGGCTTGATTACTTTGGATTCACTGGATACATGCTTCTTCCTACCCTTGCAGCAGGTCTTGTGAACTATTATTTATTGAAGCGAATTTTCAGGAGGCATATTCCAGCGAGATTTGATGAAAGGGACAACGGAAGGGTTCAGATCAAGAATAAACAGCTTGTAGTTCTTGGCGTGGGTGTGCTTGCTGCTGTCATCGTTCTCGGCGGGGTTGCGAATTATTATGACATACCAATATCAGCCGTTACCCTTTCAGGCGCGGTTATCCTGATGATCTTCGAGCGCAGTCCGGTCCAAAGGTTAAAAAGGGTCTCATGGAACGTGGTGATGTTCGTTATCGGGCTTTTCATAGTTGTAAAAGGTCTTGAAGAGAGCGGGTTTGCAGGATATGCGGGTGAGGTTTTGTTCGCGAATTTAGGTGATAATGTCATGGCAGCCACAATCCTTGTTTCGCTTATATCTGCTTTCATGTGCAATCTCGTCAATAACATACCCATGACAGCCATGATGTTATCTATTCTCCAGCATCCTGGCTTGAGCCCGGATATGAATACAGCAATGGCGTATTCTCTTGTAATAGGCTCCAACCTGGGTGCCAATTTCACCACCTTCGGCGCGCTTGCCGGCATCCTGTGGCTTGAGAGCGCGAAGAGATATGGATGGAGCACGACTATGACTGATTTCCTGAAGATAGGGCTGTTCGTGACGCCTGTTGCGATACTGGCGTCAAGCATCGTGCTGGCTGTGGAGATATTGCTGTTCTGAACCGATGCTATCAAAAAGTTTGGTGTTGGGAGGCTATCATAAAATAGAACACGGATTGCGCGGATGACGCGGATGCCACGGATCCGTGAAAATCCGCGCAATCCGTGTCATCCGTGTTCCTCGTTGTGATGGCGCCGTTTCATATGCGGTTGCACCCTCCAGAGGTGCGACTCTAAGCTTTCATCTGATTTTTTGGATTCTAACCCCAAAAGATTTTACACCCACTCTGAACCATAAATGATATATTGGTTGAACCATTATTACAGCAAAAGTAACCGAATGTGCGGCTGTGGTCCAGAACGGCCAGAGTTCCGCCTCTGGAGGGCGTGTCCATCTCGCCTCCGGCTCGATCGGACTAAAGATAAATAAACATAAATGAACAAACCAACGTGCGGCTGTGGTCCAGCGGTATGACAGGGGCTTCCCAACAACCTTTTGCAAGCGAAAGCTTGACCAAAAGGAGGGAAACAGCCTCTAACCCGGGTTCGATTCCCGGCAGCCGCATATAATTAGTACTGTGGCGATATTGACGACGAAAAATCATCGTATTTTCATGTTGATGACAATGCAGAATTTGTTTTAAAGTGTCATTATTAATCATGAACAAACCGGAGGTTTTAAATAGCAATGAATAATAAGTACTAATATAGAATATAGAAGTGGTTAAAAAGATGTATATGTCAGATAAAAGATCATCCAATTCAAGGTTTAAGTATGCCGCATTTCTTGCAGGCGTAGTTGCTATTGGGATAGCATGCTATTTTTTTATTGATAAGGCTCTCCTTGCTTTTATGGTTGGATGGGTATTCTTTATTCCAATGGCTGGCGCCGTGTATATGGTCCACGGACTTCAGGAATTCAGGACTGTTTCAAGAAATGTTTCGCTGAGCAAAGAGCATATTGAAAAGCTAAAACCCACCCTTGAGAAAAACAAAGGCAATTTCAGCGCTGCGATAAGGGATGTCATATACCAGAGCCCAACTGCGGGTTCATTCAAAGAACAGATGTCAGTAGATAATTTTGTTCTTAACTGGATGGTGAAAGAGACAGACGGGTTACTGCTTCCTGATAACATCCTGGATGAAATGATCGATCCTGATCTAATGGGTTCAATGGAAAATCTTGAGAGTTTCCTGAATAATAAATTCAATGAACTCAGATGGGATATCGGCATTGTTTTGAAATATGATAGCAACATTTCCCCTTCTGATGTATTGATAGAAATAAGAGGCGATCCTCAGAGAATTAATCTGGTCGCATCGATGATATCTAAATTTCTCGTAAAAAACTCGGTCGATAATATGCCTCTTAAGATCGAGTCCACCATAAATCAGGATAAATATATGAGCGTTGAATTGACATCTTCGACCAGGAACGAAGCGATAAGTAGTCTGGCAACATTTTTCGGGGGCGCTGATGAAATGACCGGAACCATAAAAAGCAGACCAGATTTCTGGAAAGCCGTATTTGACTCGCATATTTCAAGCAACTATAATATGGTCACAGTTCACAGGAATTACTTTGAGGATCTGTTTACAGATAAAGTGCCTGTTGGAGAAATAACAATAGAAAATCTTGCCAGGAAACCCATCCGTGAAATACCTCTTGAGGAGATGTTATATCTCATAAAACAGGTTTATGAATCATCCGGGATCTTCGACAAGGTTGAGATATCCAATGAGAACCTGATCTTATTCCATAGTTACAGGAATAAAGACGCAATAGAACGATTAAGAAAGAGCCTTGTCATGCTTTTGAATGCTGGCGGTCATATATACGATGCAAGATCAACAGCCAATATGATCATTTTGACACATACTGATTTGTGTTGAAGGCAAATGGAATGGTCAATATATGTTATTTAATAAACCCACTATCCTACTTTTCTTCATTTTTAGCAGTTTCCAGTGGAAATTGGGGTTAAGTTATCATTCCTCTGTTAATATATAGAGCAAGACGTGTGGATTCGGTATTAAGCGCCAGACAGATTTCCAAAATCAGATAGCTGCGAAGGTTACATTATGTCAATATTCATCATGAGCATTAGCATCATCATTTAATTTTTCCAAAAGAAATAAAGGGGTTGCTGTAATGTTTTTTCTTCATAATATTACCCGTATTTTCCTCTATCCATGGAACCGTTCATAGATCGTAAATGATTATGTGGTTCATACAAACAATATCACGGCTCGAAACCTTGATGTACCTTTCAGGCTTTAGTAGTAAAAAATGGCACAATCATCGCATCAACTCTGGGAAGAATTCTTCAAGCGTTATTACAAAGATGCCATTAATGGTCTTGCAGAAAACTATCCTGAAAAGCGAAGCCTGTGGGTTAGTTTCTCTGATATCGAACGCTTTGATATGGAACTTGCGCGGGAGCTTATCGAGCATCCCGAAGCCGTGCTGAAACATGCGAACGAAGCTCTAGTTTCGATCGACCTGCCCGTTGAAGTGACTTTCGATAACGCCCATGTAAGGATAATCGGTCTGCCCGAGCGCATCCAGATACGTGAGCTTCGAAGCGCAAATATAAACAAATTCATATCAGTATCAGGTCTCATCAGGAAAGCCACCGAGGTCAGACCAAAGATAATAGTCGCAGCATTCAAATGCCAGAGATGCGACCATGTGACCCTGATGCCTCAGGGAGAAGGCAAGTTCGTAGAGCCTTTTGAATGCGAGAACGATGTATGCGGGCGCAAAGGTCCCTTTAAGATAGTTCACGAGGAATCAGAATTCATCGATGCGCAGAAACTGCGTATTCAGGAGTCGCCTGATGACCTGAGGGGCGGCGAGCAGCCGCAGACGCTGGATGTGGATGTTGACGACGACCTCGCCGGGATCGTTGCTCCGGGGGACAGGGCTGTCATCTCAGGAATACTACGTTCCTTCCAGAGAACTACACAGCAGGGCAAGAGCACATTTTTCGACCTTGTGCTTGACGGCGTATCCATCGAGATAGAGGATAAGGAATTCGAAGATATTGAAATTTCAAAAGAGGAGATCGAAGAGATAATCAAATTCGGGAAAGATCCTGAGGTTTACAAGAAAGTTATCGGCTCGATCGCCCCATCTATCTATGGTTATGAGGAAGTCAAGGAAGCCATGGCGCTGCAGCTCTTTTCAGGTATTGCAAAATCCCTGCCTGACGGGACGCGGATACGCGGCGACGTGCATATACTTTTAGTGGGCGACCCAGGAGTTGCAAAATCCCAGCTGCTGCGCTACGGCGTGCGGCTCGCGCCGCGGGGAATTTATACGAGCGGAAAAAGCTCGACATCTGCGGGTCTTACAGCCACTGCTGTAAAGGACGAGTTCGGAGATGGCAGATGGACGCTTGAAGCCGGCGCTCTTGTACTTGCTGATATGGGTCTGGCATGCATTGACGAGCTTGATAAGATGGAGCCTGATGACAGGAGTTCCATGCATGAGGCGATGGAACAGCAGACCATCAGCATCGCAAAAGCAGGCATCATGGCAACGCTAAAATCGCGCTGCGCGCTTCTTGGCGCGGCAAATCCCAAGTTCGGAAGGTTTGACAGGTATGAGCCGATCGCAAAGCAGATCAATATGCCCCCGTCGCTTCTATCGCGTTTTGACCTGATCTTCATTCTCACGGACGAACCCTCAGAGGACAGGGACACCAAGATAGCTGAGCACATACTCAAAGCTCACTTTGCAGGGGAACTTGCGATGAGAAGGCTGAACATAATCAACTCCGGCATATCCATGAATGAGATCACAAAAGCCATGGAAGTCATCAAACCTGTTATCGAGGCTGATATGCTGAGGAAATATATCGCTTACACAAAACGGAATATCTTCCCCATCATACAGGACGAAGCCAGGAAACACCTCATTGACTTTTACCTTGGTCTTAGAAAACAGGGGGAAGCGCCCGATTCTCCAGTCCCGGTGACAGCGAGGCAGCTTGAGGCGCTTATACGTCTGGCTGAAGCCAGCGCCCGCGTTCGCCTGAGCGATGTGATCACAAGGGAAGATACAGATCGTGTAATAAGGATAGTCATGGCAAGCCTGAAACAGGTAATGACCGATCCAGAGACAGGCAGGCTTGATGCTGATATAATCAATGTAGGCATGGGAAAGAGCCAGAGGGACAGGATAAAGGTATTAAAAGAGATCATAAGGGATCTCCAGAAAGAGTATAATAGCGCGGTTCCTTTAGAAGATATTATATCCAGGGCAGAGGAATCAGGCATCAAAAAAGATACTGTTGAAGACATTATCCAGAAATTAAAAACAGTCGGCGAGATACTTGAAGCTAGCAACGAAAGGTACAGGATCGTTTAATATGTATATGAAGCAATACGATACGGAGCGGCATCTCATTGTTGCAGTATGCGACAAAGAGATCATCGGGAAGAAATTCAAGGAAGGAGAACTTACGCTCAAGCTGGAACCAAGCTTCTATATAGGCACCGATGCGTCTGAAAGCGAAGTTAAAGAAGCCCTTTCATGCGCGACGATCGCAAATATCGCAGGCGAAAAAGCTATTGCCTGCGCGGTTGAATGTGGATGCATTGATGCAGACACTGTGATATTTATCGAGGGGATCCCTCATGCGCAGATGATACGAATATGATTGAAATAATAGACAGCAGCAAATTGATCGAACAGGTCATTGATAAACATAAAAAGCTTCTTGATACCTATGGCAGTGAATTTACAGAACTCGAAAGCAAATTTAACACGCTCAAGCAGCAGTCTGATTCAGTTAAGAAAGAAATCGAGTTTACTGGAACCAGGATCGAAGTTCTTGCTGAAAAATATCATCTGCTTTTCTACC
>JAHIHJ010000161.1 GCA_018899795.1 Methanobacteriota archaeon | reverse complement strand
GCGTGCCGCGTCAGGGCGCGGGCGCGGTTGCGCGTGAATTCCTCAGGGTTGTCCTCTGAGTAATAGGCGCTGTTGTTGTCAGGGATGATGACCGGGGTTTCCCCAAGCTGCTTGACAGCGTCCATTCCTGCGTAGTTTATGGCGCGGGCAAGGTCTGCTTTCGCGTACGTGAGCGCGGTGTCAGGGGCTGATATTTCGACAGGCTTTGACATGGCGGTTGCCATGCGCACATCCATGCGGACGAGATTGATGGAGGCAATAACGCTGACAAGCAAAAGGAATATGCCGATGACAGCGAACGGTACTTTGGCGCTATCGTCCTGCCACAATGAGTTATTTTTCATACCCTTCGCCCCCATATTGACAGCGTAACCTCAGCGCGATTGGTCCTTATTCGCGAGAATACCTCTGTGACTATGCTCTCTTTTACATCTTCGCTGGTCATCGCATCGTTCACGTACATGTCCCCAAGCTCAGTGACAAGAGATCTTATTTCCATCCCTGAAATCTTCCGGGTCTCCTGCTTCGCCGTTTCCTTAAGATATGACTTGAGCGTATCAGAGAGGCTGCCATTAACGATGATCCCTTCATCCTCCAGTGTGCCGGTGATCGTCTCATTGATGCTGCCTATCAATCCATTACCCCCTTCCGGCAGTAAATTGTTGATCTGCCCTGCGACAGTATCTTGCAGCTCATCAATGACCGGCGTCAACGTTTCATCCATAAGGATCACAACAGCTTCATCTATTGTGCTGTTAATAGAATCAAATATCTCCTGAGATATCTTATCCTCTATCTGCGTCCTGTTCGAAGCG
Source organism: Methanobacteriota archaeon (assembly GCA_018899795.1). The sequence goes on along the minus strand of JAHIHJ010000161.1, from coordinate 3,247 downwards.
TCTTTCTTCAATTGGGCAAATGTCGAAGAAATATTCCCGAACGTGCTGTTAAAACTTTCATTTACTATCATTTCCACACGTTCGCGGGAGAGATCCACTCTGTACGGCATCGTTATGTATGCCGTTTCAACATACGCATTATTTGGCACCCGCTCCCCTATGCTGACATCGCCTCCTATAGGCGCATTGACAACAGGTCGCCATATCACGGTCAGATTATAGCCGTACCTGTCCCCCATCTGCCTGTCCAGGTATTCTTTCATGGCGCTGTCCAGACTGCTCGTATAGTTCGTCAGCAGGAAGTTCAACTGGATCCTCTGTCCATTCGGATATATCACCCACTGCGCTGCGGCATTCTCGGCAGCGATATCGGCAAATGTTTTGTGTTTTAACTCCCTTCCCAGGATCAGCTTTTTTCCCGTCATGTAAAGTGAAGAGTCGTTGACCTTACCTGCTATGGCATCAAGCTGCTCACCTGCAGGCGTATACTCGAACTCATCCATCCTCCCGTTCAATATCGTTGTCAGCATCCGGGATGACTGGGACTGGCTCTTTGAATCTATCACCGCTCTTATCTGGATGTTGCCTGTTATCGTGGGAAGAAGTATTACAGCCGCGATAGATATGAGAACAAGAAATATAAGTACATCAAAAGTGGTAGAGAACCCGCGCTCATCCGGGTAAAACTTCACCTGTCGCTTCATCATTTCCTCCATATCTTCACGGTCAGTGTGCCCGGGAGTTCCTGCGCATCGTTGAGCCTGACCGTAACCGGTATTGATGATGATATCCCGTACTTTGATCCTGATACATCAGGATCTTTTATGATCCTTGTGTATGTCCTGCCTGATGTGGCAACCTCGACCTTGAACATGAAATTATAAAATCCCCCGTATTTACGCATCAGTTCTTTCGGCTCTTTTCCTATCTCCTCAAGCCGTGCCGCATCGATAACATCAGGTCGCACGCTGCCTGTCAAAGTGCTGTCCCTGCTCAGCTTTTCAGCAAGGTTCATAGCGTCCTGGTAATTCTCTGCAATGAAAGCCTTATTCTGGTATGCCCCGTATGCCTGCGATATTATCGCTATGAATACAATAAATCCCACAACAGCCAGCGCCATTGCAGGCATATCGGCATGCGGCTCAACCACAGCGCGTTCATCACTGATAAAGGATGACATGATCTCTTTCCTCACGTTTATTTCCATCATTGTAATAGATAATTACCTTTTCAATGATCATCGACCTGTTCATATCAGGAACGAATGGCTTGCGGGCAAGCTCCAGTTCGATGGAATCGAACATCTCATCCACCTTTCCTTTATCCCCCGAAAAATTAAGCGGGTTTACTGCATCTCCGTTTTTCCCGGCGCAAAGCTCGCTCAGCTTTCTTCTTAATCCCGATGTATTGCTCCAGTAAATGTTCGTCGGATAGAAACGCGCCACCACCGGCTCGGCATGGACAAGTTCGCGTTCACCCCATGGCGTACTGAGGTTGTGGCGAACCACCACGAATTCGGTGGATATCTCTATCCATGTATTCTTATCTTTTTCATCAAATGCATATACATATTTATAACCGGGCACGGTTACGACGTCCACAGCTTCGATCTTTGAGGCTATATCTGAAGCGGCAGCGTCCATACCTGCCCTTGTCTGCTGCTCATTGAACATGGGGTATACCTTGAACGCGCTGAGCAGGAGCACGGCAGCAAATAAGATCAAACCTATTCTTGTTATAAAAAAATCAGCCCATGCCCTTTCGTCTGCTATAAATCGCCTCATACCCCTCTTATCGCCACGTACGTTCCACTGTTATTCCTGATAAGCTCAAGCGTCAGTTCATATTCTCCGGGATAGAACACTATCGGTCCTGAGAACCTCACAATAGAAGACTTCACCTGCACCCTGCCGTTATTCAGGACATAATAGTAAACATTGTCAGTGCGCTCATCTGCCACTCCGTCCGGCATTCCCCCGAACACAACAAGAGCCGCATTGTCCGGAATTTTCACCCGGATGCTCTCTACTGTACCTGAAATATCATCAGGATCATTAACGTCCCTTGCTCCGCCTGCCGCATATATTACCGAAGCTCGCTTCTCTATCCTGTCAAGCTCGTCCATAAGCTTTTTTTCCTTTACATCGCCGATGAAGTCAGATGCAGCTTTTCCGGTAAGACCGAGTATCACGGCGAAAAGTACCACTGTGACCATAATGCGCATCGGCATGCCTTCTACTGCCCGTTCGTCCCTGAGGAAAACTCTTACCACCTTTGTACCACCTTTCCGGGGTTGTAAGTTATTTTGCCCTTATAAATGTTATGAAATGATCCCATTTTTCGTACATTCTTTCATCACAATTAGATTTTCTTAAAAAACATCAGGCAATTCCCGCCCGACAAACCAATATATATACATCTTTCATAAATCTAATGATGTATGATCCGACTCGGTAAGATCGCCTTTGCTAATTGTGATTTCCCGTATTACGCCATGGAACACGGAAAGATCAACGCGCCCGGGATAAAAATTACCGAAGCGCATCCTGTAGAACTTGCGCGAAGGCTTTTTGCAGGTGAGCTTGATATCAGTCCCATTTCTTCCATCATGTATGCAAAGCGAGATGATCTTCTCATCCTGCCGCGCCTTTCCATCACCTCAAATGACTTCACAAAAAGCGTGCTGATATGCTCAAATGGGAAGATGGACCTGTCTGACCTTGAAGGACAGACTCTTTGCATCCCTGAGACAACTGCAAGTTCAGCAACATTGATAAAGATCATACTCTGGAAGAACGGCGTGAACGTGAACATCAAACAGTGCCCCGGAACTGACATAGGACAAATGCTCAAGCAGGGTGAAGCTGCTCTCCTTATCGGTGACAGCGCCATAAACGCCATCGGTCATTACAGCATCATCGCAGACCTGGGAAATGAATGGAAGAAGATGACCGGGAAAAAGATGGTGTACGCATTATGGGTGGTGAGAGAGGATTTTGCGCGGGAGCATCCGGATAAGGTTGATTATGTCCTTGATTCGCTCATGCGGTCAAAGGAATACGCGTATGAAAACGTACGGGAGATAGCCAATTTCATAGGCAGTGCGAAAAATATCGACTGCGGCTTCATGCGTGAGTATCTACACACCCTGAACTATGATTTTGACAGCGATAGTGTGGAGAGCCTTGAACTTTATTTTAAATATGCAAAAGAATGCGGGATAGTGGATGATGTTAAACTCAGATTT
>JAHIHJ010000160.1 GCA_018899795.1 Methanobacteriota archaeon | reverse complement strand
GCACTCCGTCTGTACCTTCCTCAAAGAAAAACCTATGAGCGAAGGTGAATACAGCCGACTGGCAGCTAACAGCGAATTCGTGCAAGAGGGGATATCCTTCAAAGACATCAGCGTTGAGGACTTAGTGCCTCTCATGGGCGAGACATGCAGGCACATGCTCTACAAAGTAAAAGAATACGACCTTGAGTATAAGAAGGTCATCTATCTCTCTGGCGAGGCGATCGGGGAGAAAGCCTATTACCTCCTGACTGCAGTTGTTCTAAATTACAAGGGACTCACGCAGGTTGTTTTGCGCGCACACTCGGATAAGAAGTACGGGTTGAATGGGTTCATGAGCGAGATGGCTGATAACATACGGCATCTTGTGGGGTCGGTGCAGAATGCAAAGGAGATTGGGATCATTGAGAATACACAGGTAATCAATATTATCGATTCGGTGGTACAGCGGACGAGTTTTAATATGGGTGAAGGCGGCAGTGCGCAGGTGAATATCAGAGAAAGTGTTGTGCAGAGAACAAATATTGGTGATGATCAAAGGAAGAATGAGTTTTGAATCAAATATGGTGAAGAATTATACGAAGGAAAAGATAAGAGTGTGTTCCAATGACGATTAATGAAGAAGATATAAAACGGGTCTACAGCGAAACAATTTTTGAGCGGGGTCTTGATTATTTTGTAGAAGGAAGAGTTACAGATGTGATCAAGTTCAAGAATAAGCTAACTGGAGAGGTTGAAGGATCTGCTAAATACAAAACCGAAGTTGACCTTTCCGATCTGCATAGTCGATGTTCATGCCCCTATGATGTCAACTGTAAACACGGCGCTGCTATGCTTTTGCAATATCTCGATGGAGGATATACCGATGGGGATGAAGCCGCTAAAAGGCTGGATGGAATGAGCCGCGAGGAATTGAGAACTGTTCTGGACACATTGATGAGCATGAATCCTTCAAACCTGCTATACCTGAATGTTCATCCAAATGATGAAGAAAAACCTGGTGATATAAGGATTGAAGCTCTTGATAAAAATATTGAATCAAGATTGGATCGTGTCAAGTATTCGAATGCTGATGAAGCATTTGCATCTGATTTTGCCAGGTTCATAAAAGCCAATGAGACTGTGCTGACAAAAGAGCAAATTTATCATATTATTGAATTCCTTATAGACAATTGCGAGGATTACGGATGGTTTTATGATGATTACTCAGATGATTATTTTGGAGATGCGATTTTTGAGAATCTGTGCGATGCCTTCGTGAAAAAACAATTAGAAGAAGGAGATTTTGAAACATTAAAGGATCTGAAACAAAGAGATGGTTATGATATGCTTAAACCATTTTTTCGTAGATTGCCAGAGGTTGAAAACACGGTAAATTTAAAGGAGTTTGAGGAGAGTGTGCGCGATTTCCTGGATGAGAATTCTTATGTGGAGTTTCTGATAAAATGTGGGCTGACGGAAAAAGCGAGGCTAATGATCGAATCTCTGGATTTGCTGGGAGAAGAAAACAGGTTCAGGCTTTACATGCGAATTGATGAAGGCGCTGCAATGGAGTTCGCCAGTAGAATTGGAGCAATTTCAAGTTTGATTAATTATTATTATGAAAAAGGAGCGCATGATGAAGTAGTGAGATTGTTCATGGAATCGGTAAAAGATGAAACAAGAAAATGGAGTTTAAATGAAAGTGAATATATTTATAACGAGATTTTCGATTCTATAAATAAAAGTGAGGAAAATAATGATCCGGATGAGGTTTTGCGTGCTCTTTTTGAAAAGTGTTTTTCGGCTCAGTATTATGGGCTATGTGCGGATGTGGGTTTTAAGCTTGATGATGAAAAACTCTTGCGCGATCTGATAGATAAAAGAAGTGGATATAAATTCGATCTGGATAGAAAAATTAAAGTCCTTGAGTATTTGAAGGATGATTATGGGGAAGAAGTTGTAAGAGAATTAAAGAGCCTGGCAAGTTCACTCATTGATTTAATGAAAAATAATTCCTATCAGAAAGCTGCTGAGTGTGTTTTCTTGCTCAGGAATATAATGGGTGAAGATAAGTGGAAGGAGTATGTAATTGGACTTTATAAGGAGCATTCCGGGAAGAGAAACCTGTGGAAGCGGTTCAATTCAAAAGGAATTTATTTGAAAAAGAAGAAAGATGAAATAACGTTTGATGAGAAATAGGATAAAATATGGAAAAAATAAGGATGTTTGAAGCAATGCCATCCTCCAAAACACTCTCCGCCGATGCCCGCGGTCTCACAAAAGCGGCAAAATCAGCAGATGAACCGGGCAATATCGAGCAGGCGCGCGCGCCATGTGCATTCAAGTAGCCGGTAAGTTCAACAAAGTGAACGCGCTTTTTTCAGCTAAATCAACCCATTTCGTTACTCAAATCCCGTAACTCAGCTTAATTAATCCACAAATTAAGTAACAATAATTATAAAGTAAGAAGTATTATACTAAACTGTCTTCGGACAATAATAGAATGGATGTGATAACTATGGCAAGCTTTGGAAAATGGGTAAAGGAAACATTTAAAAAAGATCCTTTAAAGGTATCGCCCAATGAAATTAAGAGAGATCAGATAAAGATCGACCGTCTTTCCAGTATAAAAAGAGATGAGATAGACGATATAAATAAGAAGATCGAAGAGACTATCAAAAAGGGAGTCGGCCAGACAAAAGAAACAAAGATATCGCTTTCACATGAACTCTCGGCTTCAAAGAACAAGAAGACGCAGCTTCAGAAGACACATGAGAACCTGATGAGGCAAAAGAGGGCGCTGAACATGCTTGAATTCATGGTCGAGCAGAAAAATTCCAGGCAGGTAAGCACTATCGCCAACCAGATATTCGATATGGACATGGATAAAGTATCCGATATGGCAAGTGAATTCGCTGTTGAAGGGATGATAGTGGAAGATAAGATGAAAGCCCTTGAAGGCGCCATGGTGGGCATATACGGTGAAGAGAGATTATCCAAGGATACTGAAGAACTGCTCGAACAGTGGGACCAGCTTGAAGCTGGCGAGATCGATGTTGACAAATTCAAGGAGACGGTTGAGAAGCAAAGCGAGAAAATGATCGTGAAGAGAGAGACTGAAACCATTTAGCCATATTCTCTTCAAGAGATGGCTTGCATGGATCACGATCCATTTTCTATCATTTTTCATCATCATACAGGAGACTAAAATGGGTATATCTGATGAATTTGAATCTATCCAGCGTAAGGAATTTATAAAGAATAAACAGATTGCAGAGAAAGCCTTTGAAGAGGGGAAATACGATGAGGCGAAAAAGGCATTTACCACAGCTGCTAACGCCGCAAAGAAGATCAGCGATTCAACCTCAGGAAAACAATCAAAAGAAAAATGGCTACAGCTTGCAAAGAATTATTTCTATGCCTCAGAGCAGTTGAACAAAGGAAAAATACCGGCGGTAAATAAGCCAAAAGAATATGTCCAGATGCCTGCAGAAGTCCCTGAACGGACAGGTGAAACAGGGCAGGAGAAAGAAGAGAATTTCGAGAAATATATCGAAGAAAACGTGATAACATCGAGCACTGTCACATGGGGTGACATAGCGGGGCTTGAAAACACAAAAGAGACAATAAAGGAATCCGTTGTATTGAGCCTGATAGAAGGAAAGCCTGAAGCAATAAAGCCATGGAAAGGTATCCTTCTTTTCGGTCCTCCTGGCACAGGTAAGACCCTG